>DASWKY010000027.1:0-5146 GCA_036396395.1 Bacteroidota bacterium
CGCTCCGGAGCACTATCTCCGCGTGGCTGGGCGACGAGGGTTTTGACGTAGAGCAAGCCGCAGACGGATTAGAGGCCATCAAGAAGGTCCAGGGGAGAGATTTTGACATAGCCCTGCTGGACATTAAAATGCCCGGCGCAAACGGCCTGGAAGTACTGCGCTTCATTAAAAAGAATTCCAACCAGACCGAAGTCGTGATGATGACCGGCATGAGCGACGTGAGTATGGCGGTCGAGGCGATGAAACTGGGCGCGAAGGAGTATCTCACCAAACCGGTCGACCTTGACCAACTCGTGCCCCAACTTCGCGGTCTCATCAAAAAACGGGACTCTGAAGAGCGCATCCGCCAATTGCAAGCGGAACACACTGCGCGGCTCCTCTACGATTTGCACAACCCGATTTCCGGACTCAAGCAGAGCATCGGCTACCTGATGAAGGGTATGGCGGGCGGGCTCTCCGACCACCAAAAAGAGTTGATGGGCTACATGGTGAACTCCATCGATAAAGTTATCGCGTTACTGAGCGATATGATGGACTTGACCAAACTCGAAGGCGGCCGCGTACGCCTCAACGAGGGCATCGGCAACCTTGCCGATAGCATCCAGAAAATCACGCAGGAATTCCGCGTCCCGATCCAATCGAATAAAATTACGCTCGACGTCGCGCCCGAACCCGGCCTTCCGCCTATTGAGTATGATTCTCAAAAAATCGAACAGGTGATGCACAACCTCTTGAGCAACGCGGTGAAGTACACGCCGGCACAAGGCGCTATCGTGGTGCAGATCCGCAAAGTCGCTCTGGTGGTCGAAGAGGGGCAACAGCCTCTGGACTTCATTATGGTTTCCATTTTTAACAGCGGAGCGGGCATCCCCAAACAAGAACTCTCCCTGATCTTCGACCGCTACCGCAACGTCGTCGCCGACTCAAAAGACAAGAAAAAAACAACCGGGCTTGGACTCATCATTTGCCAGCGTATCGTGGAAGCGCATAACGGCAAGATCTGGGTCGAATCGGAAACCGGCAAAGGGGCGACCTTCTTCTTCGCGCTCCCCGTTCACTAACGAATTTTTGACGGATACCCATCGGTATGGCTCAACAGGCAATTTCCATTCTCGCCGTAGATGACGAAGACACTTTCCTCGAACTCATCACCACGCTTCTGACGCAGGAAGGATATGTCGTTGAAACCGCGAACGACGGTGTCACCGCCATCAACAAACTGCAGGCAAAAGGGTACGACCTTGTTCTGTTGGATATGAAAATGCCGCGCGTGGACGGCATGGAAGTGTTAAAGTTCATTAAAGACCGCTACCTCGACTCGCAGGTCATCATGTTGACGGGTGTCGCCGATATCAAACGCGCGGTAGAGTGTATGCAAATGGGCGCGTACACGTACCTGACGAAGCCGCACCCCGCCGAAGAATTACTCGCCACCATAGACCGTGCGCTCGAACGCAAGCGGCTAACAATTGAAAATAAAGTGCTCAAAACCGAGCTTGCGCGCCACGCATTATCCTCTGAAATTGTCGGTCAAAGCCGGGCATTCCTCGAAATCCTGAAACTCAGCGCAAAGGTCGCCCCCACCGATTCCGCGGTTCTGATCCAGGGACCGAGCGGCACGGGAAAAGAACTCATCGCCAGCTTCCTGCACAAGAATAGCCTTCGCAAAGATCATCCGTTTGTAGCGCTTAATTGCGCGTCGATACCTGAGACGTTGATCGAGAGCGAATTGTTCGGACACGAAAAAGGCGCGTTCACGGACGCCATCGCCACCAAGCAGGGGTTGGTAGAAATCGCCAACGGTGGAACATTGTTCCTCGATGAAATCGGGGAAATTAGCGTGATGATACAGCCGAAGTTGTTGCGCTTCCTGCAAACGGGCGAGTACCGCCGCGTAGGCGGCAACAAAAATTTGCACGGGGACGCGCGCATCATTTCCGCAACGAACAAAGACCTGAGGAGGGAAGTTGCCGACCAGAGGTTTCGCGAGGACCTGCTCTACCGCCTGAACGTCATCACATTGAACATGCCGCCCCTGCGGGAACGAAGAGAGGATATTCCCCTGCTCGTCGAGCATTTCCTCAAGAAACGCGTCCGCACCAAAGAGCCGATGCGCATAGACCCAAAGGCGATGGACTTGCTGACGAAGTACGACTGGCCCGGCAATGTGCGAGAATTGGAGAATGTCATCGAGCGCGCGGCTATCCTCTGCCAGAAGAATACCATCCGCATTGACGACCTTGCACTTCCCATCGGCATGCGCCCCACGGGGGAACAACGCGGAGGCGGGGGCGACTCTCTCGTCGGCACTCCCGTCCCGATCCGCGACGTCGAACGGGCGCACATTGAGGGCGTGCTCAAAACCGTCAGCTGGAATAAAAACGTGGCGGCGAAAATTCTCAGTATCAGCCTCAAAACGCTTTACACAAAAATTCAGCAGTATAATCTCAATAAAGAATGATTTGATTTCTGAATACGGAACGCGGATTTCGGATTATTCATCTGATACCCCGCACTCCGCATTCATCACACCGCATTCGAAATGCTTCTCTATCTTCTCCGTCACGGCGACGCACTCGATACCCCCTCTCTGCACGACAGCGAACGGCCCCTGAGCGATACGGGCATCCGGCAAGCCCAAGCCGTCGCGACATTTTTTAAAACCTCCGGCATTTCGCTCGACCTCATTATTGCAAGCCCGTTATTGCGCGCCCAGCAAATGGCGGAACCGGCGCGCGATCTGCTGAAGGTGAAGGAGTTCCTCGTGTCTGAATATCTCGTCCCGTACGGAGAACACCGCCAACTCTTCGACCTGCTGAACGAGCGAAGCGAGCAATCCGTCTTGTGTGTCGGGCATGAGCCGTTCATGAGCACGGCAATCGCGTTACTGGTCTTCGGCGAGACCTCCCCTCACGTTGAAATGAAAAAAGCGAGTTGCGCATGCATAGACACGATGCGGCCGCTCAAAAAATTCCCTGCGACACTGAAATGGCTTGTCACGGCAGGGCACATGAAATAAGGAACCGACCATGGAACTCAAAACTGTCACAATCGAAAAACCGGAAGCGACAAACTTTATCCTCGGTCATAGTCATTTTATAAAGACCGTTGAAGACATCTACGAAGCCGTTGTGCAAACCAACCCGCAGATGAAATTCGGAGTCGGCTTTTGCGAAGCGTCCGGGCCTGCGCTTATCCGGTGGGTTGGCAACGACCAAAACCTGACCGAGCTTGCCAAAAAAAATGCGATGAACCTCTCGTGCGGGCATTGCTTTATCGTATTCATGGAGGATGGGTTTCCAATCAACATTTTAAATGCTATCAAGAGCCTTCCGGAAGTCTGCACCATCTTTTGTGCGACGGCAAACCCGGTGGAAGTCGTGGTTGCCGAAACGGAGCAAGGGCGCGGCATCCTCGGCGTGATCGACGGCGTAAGGACAAAGGGTATTGAAACGGAAGCCGACATAAAAACGCGGAAAGAGTTTCTCAGGAAGATTGGATACAAGCTATAAGTTTTGAGTTTCGTGTTAAAACAAAGGATGAACTATGAAAAAGACCTTGGTACTCGTTATTCTATTAATTATTGCCGGTTGCGGGAAATCGGAAGACGAGATTCGCAATCTCGTTCGCGACGAGCTTTCAAAAACGGTAACGCGTTCCTATTCGACGGACGCAAAAACAATCGGTCCTTACAGCCCCGCTGTGCAGGTCGGAAATTTTGTCTTTCTCTCAGGGCAAGTCGGCATGAATCCGGAGACCGGCGAGCTTGCCGGCGAAGATATTGAAAGCCAGACCCGGCAATCGCTTACGAACATGATGTCTATTTTACAAAAAGCCGGCTACGACTCCAGTCATGTTGTCCAGTGCTCGGTGTTCCTTACCGACATTAATGATTTCCAAAAAATGAACCTCATCTACGGCGGCTTTTTTGAGGAAGGACGCTACCCGACGCGCACGACGGTGGAAGTCTCCAACCTCCCGCGCAAGGCGAAAGTGGAAATTGCGGGAGTCGCATACAAAAACAAATACTAAATTCTAATATCTCCCGAAGGGATGCCTTCGGCAGAAACTCTAAACAAATCCAAATGCCTGAAACTCGAAATACAAAACATACTCCCCGCTCAGTCATCACTGCTCCGCGCGGCACGAAGTTACAGTGCAAGGGCTGGCTTCAAGAAGCCGCGTTACGAATGCTGATGAACAATCTCGACCCCGACGTGGCGGAAAAACCGCAAGAGTTGATCGTTTATGGTGGGACGGGCAAAGCCGCGCGCAACTGGGAATGCTACTACGCTATCGTAAGCAGTCTCAAGAATCTCGAAAACGACGAAACACTGCTCGTGCAGTCCGGCAAACCGGTCGGTGTGTTCAAAACATATCCCGATGCGCCGCGAGTGCTCATCAGTAACTCGATGCTCGTGCCGCACTGGGCAACGTGGGACGAGTTTCGGCGGCTCGAAGCGCTGGGACTGACCATGTTCGGGCAGATGACAGCCGGTAGCTGGATCTACATCGGTACGCAGGGAATCCTGCAAGGGACGTATGAAACATTCGCCGCCTGCGCGTCGAAATACTTCGGCGGGTCGCTGAAAGGCAAATTTATTCTCACTGCCGGACTGGGCGGTATGGGCGGCGCGCAGCCTCTTGCCGCCACCATGAACGGCGCGGCGTGCCTCGTTGTAGAAGTTGACCGCGAGCGCATCCAGCGTCGTCTTGATACAAAATATCTCGATAGGATGAGCGATAATCTCGAGGATGCACTTGCGCAAATTCGCCGGGCAAAGGAAAATAAACAGCCGCTTTCCATCGGATTGCTCGGCAATGCGGCAGACATCATCCCAAAAATTGCGGCGGGAAAATTTCTGCCGGATATCGTCACCGACCAAACTTCCGCGCATGACACGCTCAACGGCTACGTGCCGGCGGGCGTTTCCTATACAAAGGCACTCGAACTGCGGAAGAAAAATCCCAAGAAGTACGTGCGAATGGCACAGGACTCTATTATAGAGCACGTCAAAGGATTGCTGAAGCTTAAGCAAAAAGGCGCGGTGGTGTTCGATTACGGCAACAATATCAGGGGCGAAGCACTCGCTAACGGCGTGAAGAAGGCGTTCGATATTCCCGGGTTCGTGCCGGAATTTATTCG
>DASWKY010000028.1:0-2463 GCA_036396395.1 Bacteroidota bacterium
GGAGCCGTTGATGGCGGACGCGCCCCAGCCGTACACACAGCATCCGTTGCCGGAATTGCTCTCGAAGCATAACCCGGAATCGTTCGGATGCACGCCGTGCCATCGGGGACAGGGTCCCGCGCTCACTGCAGGATTCGCCCATGGCGACGCCGACCATTATTGGGAAACGCCTATTCTCTATGGTGTTGATGTGTATGCGACGTGCAACTCCTGTCACGTCAACGAAACGGTCTTAAAATATGCCGAGCCGTTTTCGAAAGCGAAGCAGGTGATTCTCGATTCCGGCTGTAACGGTTGTCATAACATTAAGGGATTTGAGGAAGCGCCGAAGATTGGTCCCCCGTTAAATTCACTACCGGACAAAGTGCAGGCGGATTGGCTCTTCCGGTGGGTGCGCAACCCGAAAGATTATAATGAACACACCCGCATGCCGAACTTCATGCTCTCTAATGAAGAAGCGGAGGCAATTACGGCGTTCTTAATGGATTTAGGAAAAGACGCGAATTTCCTGCCAGCCCGTGCGCGGGGTTCATACGCTGGAGGAAGTAGTGCAACGGGCAAACGACTTTTTGAGAGCGTCGGATGTCAGGCATGCCACACGGTAGGAGATGAAACAACCGTGCGCGAGAACCGGGGCATGACGTTCGATATCGCGCCTGAGCTTACGCGTGTCGGCAGTAAAGTATCGGCGGACTGGCTTTTCGACTGGGTGCAGAATCCCCGACACTACAATCCCGAAACTCGGATGCCGAGTTTGCGGTTGACCAACGACGAGGCGCGGCACATCGTTGCGTATCTCACAACCTTAAAGGACGCGCGCGCACACGACCCTGTCACGCTCGAACTGAACAACATCGAGAAGATTAAGCAAGGCGATAAACTTGTTCGCGATTACGGATGTTTCGGTTGTCATAATATCAAGGGTACGGAAAACGAGGGCAAGGTCAGCGTTGACCTTTCCGATTTCGGACGTAAAAAATACGAGCAGATGGATTTCGGGAATACATTCCCCTTGCCGAAAAATTCCGAGTTGGAATATCAGGAGAATGACGACGGCTCGGTTTCGGTGAAGCACACGTGGGCGGCATGGGTATACGGTAAACTGATAAATCCGCGGCTCTATGCAACGGAACGCATTCCGCAACGCATGCCAATTTTTACGTTCAATGATGAGGAGATTCGGCTTGTCCGCATGTTCTTGACGAGTATGACGCGTGATGTTCCGTCTCCCACGTATCAACATGAATATAACAAGCGACAACAGGAAATCGAAGCGGGTAGGCGTTTAACGCAGTACTACAATTGTATTCAGTGCCACCAGTTGGAAGAACGCGGTGGATATATCTTAACGAAGTACGAAGAAGAAGCGATGGGTCCGCCGAAGCTGTTTGATAGTCAAGGGGCGAAGGTACAGGAGCCGTGGCTCCATACCTTCCTACAGGAACCGACGACCATCAGGCCGTGGCTAGATATCCGCATGCCGACGTTTAACCTGACGGATGCCGAGATTTCTACGGTCACAAAATATTTCCTCGGACAGTCCAAGCAGGATTTGATGATCCGGGATTACGCCGCAACACCTGTGGAGGAAAAATATCTTGCGCCGGGCAGGAGATTATTCGAAACGTACCAGTGTGCGAAGTGCCACCCGTCGGGACCCGTACGTGCGAGCGATGAACTCTCCGCGTCCGAACTCGCGCCAAACCTGACTATAGCGGCGAGCCGCTTGAAGCCTGAGTGGATTCTCAGCTGGTTGCACGACCCGCAGGCATTACAGCCGGGCACGCGTATGCCGGCGTATTTCTTCGAGGGTAAGGGTCCGGATGAGTCCGTCTTTGACGGCGATGAGAAGGAACAAATCAAGGCGCTGAAAACATACGTCTGGAGTTTGGGAAGAGGGCGCAGGATGGCAAGCGCCAACTAGACTGTCCCCGTTTAGTGGAGCGTATGTATTAGTTTTTGTACCCCCTGCGCCTCAAAAAACGAGTCGCGTCCCCCTTCTAAAGGGGGACAAAGTGCTAGGTTGGTCACGCGAAGCGTGTTCGGGAGAGGTTGCAGTTTGTGTGGAATAGTAATCAATTTGTTAGATCATTTTCAAATAAAGGAGTGCATGATGAAAAGATTTCTGAGTCTCATCGCGATGCTGGGAATTTCCTTTAGTGCGATTGCGGGGGATGTGACCGGCAAGGTAGCGTTCGACGGTAAAGCGCCTGCGGCGGCGCGGCTCCGCATGGACGCCGATAAAGTGTGCGCGCGAGCGCATAAAGCTCCGGTTTCGGGCGAAGACGTGGTCGTGAATAAAAACGGCACGCTGAAGAACGTTCTTATTTATGTGAAAGACGGACTCGGAGGCAAGAAATTTAACGTCCCGACGTCGAAAATGGTGTTCGACCAGGAAGGATGTATCTATAAGCCTCATGTCATGGGTATTATGGTTGGGCAGGAGTTAGAGGTGTTGAACAG
>DASWKY010000029.1:0-1703 GCA_036396395.1 Bacteroidota bacterium
GTTGGGCTGGAGCAATCACCGCCGGTTGGTTCCTCAAGAACTTTATCGGGAACTACAAATGGGTGCACCTCGATATCGCCGGTACTGCAATGCTTGAAGAAAACGCCTACTACACGCAAAAGGGCGGCTCCGGCGTCGGCGTGAGACTGCTGACGGAGTTTTTGAGGAGTGGGAAGTAAGTTTCATCTGCAATCTTCTTCTGATTTGAGTCGCCTTGTCTTTCCCTCTCATTCTTGCTATCTTGGGACAGAAACCAACCTATGGTAACTCCATTTGCCAGTGTAGAACAAGACTTAAAATCGTTACTCGAAGGCGAATGTTTCTTCGATACTGAAACGCGTAACCGCTATAGCACTGCCGCATCATGGTATAAAATTCAACCTATCGGTGTCGTTTTCCCAAGACATACCGCAGATGTTCAAGCGATAACCCGATTTTGCAATGAGAACGAAATACCAATAATTCCAAGAGGCGCCGGGACCGGCTTGGCAGGACAAGCCGTTGGCATGGGGATTGTTCTTGATTTTACTCAACACATGAACACTGTCCTACAGGTATCCGAAGATACCGTCGAAGTACAGCCCGGAGTAATCCTGAACCAACTGAATGACCGGTTAGTCACGAGTGGCAAGTTTTTTCCGGTCGACCCGGCAAGCGGAAGTCTTTGCACCATCGGGGGCATGATATCCACAAACGCGGCTGGGGCGCATGGCCTCAAGTACGGCGCAACCAAAGATCACATCGAACATCTTTCTCTCGTGCTATCAAGTGGAGACGCTGTGGCGATTGGCGCATCCCGAGTCTCGCAACCTGCATTATCCGTCATTGAAGATAACATGCGAGCGCTTCTTCTCCCGAATAAACAACTCATCGATGAGCGATTTCCGAAAGTCGCAAAAAATTCATCCGGATATAATCTCAAAGAAACAATCGGGAACAACGGAATTGACCTCCGGAAGCTTCTTGCAGGCTCCGAAGGAACTCTCGCTCTGGTTACTGGAGCAACATTAAAACTTTCCCAGTTGCCTTCACATCGAATTGGCGCGCTCGCATATTTTCCAGACTACGAATCAACGGTTGAAGCAACACTACAAGCGCTTGAATTCCAGCCCACGGCAATTGAGATCCTCGACCGGACGTATTTTTCTCACGGCGCAGGAAAGAATTTCGAAACCAAAAACCTTCTACGGCAGGATGCGCAAACAATGCTGTATTTTGAGTTTGAAGGTGAAGACAAGCAGGCTTTGCCAACAACAATCGAGAAACTTAGAAAACAACTGGAAGCGTTGCGTCCATTGGGTTTCGTTGTGTTGCACTCCGAAAATGACCGTGAAGCCTTTTGGAATATGCGCGAAGAGATTTCGAAGCAAATCAATTTTTCCGATATATTCGGCAAAGCATCGTTTATCGAGGATGTCACAGTCCCTATCAAACACCTTCCGGCTTATTTCAGAGGGCTTCGCACAGTTTTATCCCGTTACAATATTCGTTATTCAGCCTATGGACACGCGGGAGCCGGGAACATTCATTGCGCAACTTTCGTTGATTTGAATAACCCGGACCATTACCGGGCTGTCGACCTCATCGCGTCAGAGGTCACCGACCTGGCAATTTCGCTTGGCGGCACACTTTCCGGTGAGCACGGAGACGGGTACGTGCGGACGCCATTTCTTGAACGACAATACGGACCCGAAATCTATCGG
>DASWKY010000030.1:0-4775 GCA_036396395.1 Bacteroidota bacterium
GGTTTGATTGCGAGCGCGACGTTGTTTTTTGTGAGCAACGGATGGTAGGGATTTCCCCGATTTACAAAGGAATTTTAGGTATCGACGCAACATGGAAAAAAGGGTACCCTGAGCCGTTGGTTATGGACGAAAAGATTATAAAATTAGTAGACCGCAGGTGGGACGAATATTGGCGGTGAAACATTCAAACAAAAAAAACTCATATGTCTGATAGTATTCATTTTCGTGATCGCAGTCTCGTCCCTGTTTGGGAGAAAGTCCAACGCGGCGAGCGGCTGACGCTGGAAGACGGCGTTACGCTATTCGCCTCGCAGGATATTATTTCCATCGGGAAGATGGCGCACACGGTTCAGAAGAATCGGAGCGGCGACGCGGTCTATTATGTGCTGAACCAGAAAATCGAGCCGACGAATATCTGCGTGCTCGCCTGCAAGTTCTGTGACTTTGCGACTAAAGCCGGCAAGCCGAACGCGTATGAGATGACGATCCACGAAATCCTGCACAAGCTGACGCCGGATATTCACGAAGTACACATCACGGGCGGCTTGCACCCGGATTGGGAGTGGGAATATTATCTTGATATGCTCCGGCAGATCAAAAAGAATTTTCCCAACGCCGACCTGAAAGCCTTTACCGCGGTGGAAATAGATTTCTTTGCGAAGAAGTTCAAGTTGTCCATTGAAGATGTCTTGATACAATTGAAAGATGCCGGGTTGCGGACAATGCCCGGAGGCGGTGCCGAGGTGTTTTCCGAACGCGTGCGCCGTTTGCTCTTTAACAACAAGATCGGCGCGAAAACATGGTTTGAGGTGCATAAGACTGCACATAAGCTAGGCATTCCGACGAATAGCACTATACTGTATGGACATGTCGAGACGATTGAAGAACGCGTGACCCACATGCTCAAACTGCGCGAAGCGCAGGACGAGACGGGCGGGTTTTTGACATTCATCCCGCTGGCGTTTCAACCCGGAGATACGGGCATAAAACCGCGCGGACAATTTACTTCCGCTATCGAAGACTTGAAAATGATTTCCGTCTCGCGGCTGCTGCTGGATAATTTTCCGCACATTAAAGCCTATTGGGTGATGCTGACGGAGGAAGTGGCTTCCATCGCGCTCAACTTCGGCGCGGACGATATGGACGGCACGGTGGGCGGCGAGAAAATTGCCCACGACGCGGGTGCGATTAGCCCCATGACACTTGCGAAGGACCAAATTGTCCGGATCATACAAGACGCCGGAAAAATTCCCGTTGAGCGCGACGTCTATTATAACCCGCTCTCCCTGCAGAGCGATAAGGTGATCGGGAAAATACCGTATTTGAATTCGGTTCCGTTCTACCATCATTTTGAGAAGCGGCAATTCAAAATATTGCCTATCACGCCGAGGCGTATGGGTGTGCTCTCACAGCAAGGGCAGATTGACGCCGGATTATTTTCACTTGTCGATTTTCTCAAGCAACGCGACCATCTCGAGATGCTTAATACCTGCATTGCGACACGGGACCAGGTGAAAAGCGTAATGCTGTTTTCCAATCATGGCTGGAAAGACCTTGAAGGCAAAACTATCGGCATTACGGATGAGACGGCGACTTCCGTGCAATTGCTCCGTGTGTTGTTGGAAAAGAAATACAACGTGAAAGCGACGCTCCAGCGTATGCACTCCGGCGTGAATAATTTTTCCGAGTATGACGCGATACTGCTCATCGGCGACGAGGCGCTCAAACATAATAAGGTCGGGTTGCACGGCTTCGAACTCACCTACGACCTTGCCACCGAGTGGTACACGTGGCAACAATTGCCGTTTGTGTTTGCCGTGTGGGCTGTCAAGAAATCTATGCCCGAAGAACAAAAGTTTGAGCTAAAGTCAATCATCAACACTTCGTTAGAAAAGGGCATGAACGACCTTACGAGTATTTCCAGCTTACCTGCTCAACTTCTGGGTTTGAGGGTAGAAGAGGCGGTGGAATATCTTGAAGGATTTAACTATCGGTTGGGTGAACGCGAGTTGCAAGCGATAGAAACATTTTCAACACTATTAAGCGCTATCGAAATTGTGCAGGCATAAGGAATCATGGCTGAGAATATCATAACAAAATTAGAAGAACTCCTGTCACAAGGGCAACAGCTTGCGCCGTTGGGCGGGTTTGAGTTTTCGGGATACAATGCTCGTCTCCAGAATAAATATCTGGAATGGCGCAAGGCGTGCCTCGAAGCGCTGGAGCTTGTCGGGCCGATAGGCTATCCGTACAAACAGAAAATTTTAGGCGATGCGAACGGAGGGTATTTCTTCCAAGCCTCCGCGCAACTGATTGTCAACCAGATGAAAGACCTGTACGAAAAGGTGAAAGCGTCGCCCGACCTTGCAACGCAGGCGACAGCCGCGGCTCCTACCGCCGCTCCCGCGCAAACCACCACGACAATCTCAGCGGCAGGCAGGGTTATTAAACCTCCGCCGAAAAAAACTTCTACTACGGCTCCAGCCGCCGCTCCGGCGGCGCCGGCTCCGGCGCAGCCCGCCGCGTCCGCTGAATCGAATATCGTGTATGTCATCGGCGAGGATTCGGACCCCTTGCGACAACAGCTTTCGATGTTTCTCGATGAGGTGGGCCTCAAGGAGATCGCCGTGAATCGCATGCATGGAAAAATGATCACCCTTGAAGAACTTGAAGACCACAAAGACGCGAAATTCGCTTTCTTCGTCTGCAACTCGGATGATTTGTCGTACGCCATGTTCGAGCTTGGGCATTTTCTCGGTAAGCTCGGCAAAGGACGTGTGTGCGTGTTGCATATGTCCGATGTGGACTTCCCGAAAAATATGCCCGGCATCATGGTCAAACCGATTGTGGTGAAGCTCGAAGAGGCAAGCTTAAGCATCATGAAGGAACTCAAAGCTGCAGGTATTAAAATTAGTATTTAATTTCGATGATGACATTAGAACACCTCTATAAAAAAATCCGTTTAGAACAACGCCTCACCCCGGATGAGGGGTTGTTTGTTTTTCAAAATGCGGAGTTGTTGGATTTGGGCGACCTCGCAAACGAGATTCGTTATAAAAAGAATCCCAAGCCGCAGGTCACGTTCGTGGTGGACACCAACCCGAACTATACCAACATCTGCAACGTCGATTGTATCTTCTGCGCCTTCTATCGCCATCCCGGCGAAGAGGGCGAATATACGTACACAGTCGACCACATGTTGCAGAAGTTCAGAGAGTCGGCTACGAAAGGCGTTACAACCGTACTGTTACAGGGTGGAGTTAATCCGGCGCTTCCCTTCGAATACTACGAGGAGATGGTTCGCAGGACGATAAAAGAAGTTCCGGAAATTTATCCGCATTTCTATTCTACTTCGGAAATTCTCGGCATGTCGGCTGTCTCTGGACTTACTCTACAAGAAGTCCTGCAACGACTGTGGGATGCCGGTTTGCGTTCGATTCCCGGAGGCGGGGCGGAAATTCTTTCCGACCGCGTAAAGAAAAAAATAAGCAGTAAGAAAGGTACGTCTGCGGATTGGCTGAACGTGATGCGCCAAGCACACCGTATCGGTTACCGCTCAACAGCTACGATGATGTACGGCCACGTTGAGACCAACGAAGATATTGTGGAGCATTTGGAGAGCGTGCGCAGGTTGCAGGATGAGATGGGAGGGTTTACGGCGTTTGTGCCATGGTCGTTCAAGCCCGGCAACACTCCGCTCGAAAAAATCATCCCGCATTATGCGACCTCGACACGCTACCAACAGATTATCGCATTCTCGCGCATCTATTTGGATAACTTCCAGCATATACAGGCGTCATGGTTCTCAGAAGGAAAGAAGGCTGGGCAAATCGCCCTGCATTTCGGTGCAGACGATTTCGGCGGTACGCTGTTGGAAGAAAACGTCCACGCCGCCGCTAACTTTGTCAACAAAACGAACACCGAAGAGTGTATTCAGCTCATTCACGAATCGGGCTTCGACGCCGCTCAACGAACGACCTTATACGAAATCAAGAATGTGCGCGAACGAGTTGCCACTGCCGCTTGAAATGAGCCTTGCAACAACAAAAAAGCCGACATGAAGTCGGCTTTTTTGTTGTTATCGCATGTAGCTACAGCCCTAAGTGGTTCCGTCGATCAATCCAGCCATATTATCGTAGAAGATTTTTTTAATATCGACTGTCGGGATGCGCATTTCTTGCGAAAGCTTAAGCTGGTTATCCACGATGTCATAGCGGTATCCGCGCGGGAACATACCGGAATCCGAACCGAAGAGGATTCGCCCTGAGCCGAAGACGTCCAATGTTTTCTTAAATACAGTCTTGAGGTCGGGTTTTGACGGATGGTCAGCCATCCACGAGTTTGAGCCGGCTGTATCGACATAAACATTCGGACATTCTTTTCCTAGCTGGAGAATTTCGTCGAATTTTCCCGCTCCAAAGTTCGGCACGACAAACTTAATATTGGGATACTTTTTTGCAACAGGGATCAAATCGGTAGGGTTCGCGAAGGCGTCGTTCACAGCCGTCGGGATGCCTGCATAGTCGCGCGGGCGGATAACCAGTTTGCCGAACTGCACATAGACAATGGAGCCGCACTCTTGCGCCAGTGAGAATAAAGGGGCAAGCCATTCGTCCTGCACACTAATATGAAACAAGGAGGGATAAAGGAAAAAGCCCCTGAGTTTATCTTCCTTAAGCCGTTTCTGTGCATTATCCATCAGGACGTTGGAGTTCGGGTCAACGGTAAAGAAGCCGGTAAACCGGGTCGGGAAAGCCTGTACCGCTTTCACGACG
>DASWKY010000031.1:0-5196 GCA_036396395.1 Bacteroidota bacterium
CCGCTTTTACCTCAACACTCAGCAGGTCTATAGCCCGATCATAACTGCCTTCTGCAAGCTTTGCAATGAGCGCGGCTTGGTCTTGCTCCACACCCTCATGTGCCGTTAGATAATCGCAGAGGTCGGTTTCATCAATCGGGTCGAATTGCACTAACTGACAGCGTGAAAGTATCGTTGGCAGGAGCTTATCACGTTGGGAAGTCGTCAAGATCAGGATCGTATTCGCAGAAGGTTCTTCGAGCGTCTTCAGGAGTGAATTGCTCGCCTCAGCGTTCATATCCTCGGCATTGGAGATGATAAAGACCTTCTTGCCTTCCTCAAACATCGAGAGCGACGACTGGCGTTTGATTTCCCGAATACTGTTAATCTTGATAAAGGTTGCTTTAGGTATGGAAATCCGGTGATAGGGATTTTCCGCTTTGAGCCGCATTTGCTCTTGCAGAGCTTCCACCTGCTCTTCTGTGAGAACCGCAACTGGGTCGTCGCCCTTTTTCTCGTTCTTCCCGACGGGGAGTGAGCAGATAAATTGAATATTGGGATGCCGCAAAGTGTCGACTTTTTTACAGCTTACACACTCATTGCACGCAGTGCCCCGTTGCTTTTCACAATTGAGGGCACGGGCGAACTCAATTGCCGTTGCGTCCTTACCCACGCCAAGCCCGCCGTAGAACAAATACGCGTGCGCAATTTGTCCGCCCTCCAGCGCACGCCGGAGCAGTTCCTTTACTCGATGTTGCCCTATGATGCGATTCCAGCTCATATTAGAAAGCGTGTCCAACGCCGAAGTGCAGAACGCCGTTTGAAAATGTTTCGGGGAAAAAACGACGTTCAGTGACCCATCGCTGTCCAGGCGGCGCGAACGGGTCGTACGTGCGAAATCCATAATCGATGCGGAGCGGTCCTGCAATCGTATCGAAACGAATGCCAAAACCAGCCGCCATGGCAATTTGGCTTATGCGCACATGCTTCATGTCTACCCAGACATTGCCCGCATCGTAGAAGAATACTAGCGAGAGCTTCGGCAGTTCGAGGAACCAGAGTCTCCCGGCATTTTTGAAAAGGTGCCAGCGAGCTTCGAGACTTGCTTCAAGCAGCGCGGTTCCACCCTCGCCCGGCTCTACTAAGTCCGCGCCTAACGACCGTGCTTTCCAGCCGCGCACGCTACCGCTCCCCCCGCCAAAAAAACGGCGCGGCAACGGTACAGGTGCAGGTGAATTGCCGTAGAGCTCCGCAAAACCCCCACGCGCTCGTAATGCCCAAATGAGTTTGCGTTGTTGTCCGGGATCCCAATACCATTGACCGACAGCGGAAAGCTTAATGTACTTCGAATAAGGTAGGTCGGTTCCGAATAAGCCGCCGGTAATTGTCGGCAGGAATCCCGATTCTTCAAGGGTACCCGAATGAAAAAATCCATCAGACGGCGAAAAGAGGTCGTTTCGCTTGTCGCGCTGCATCGTGAACGTCAGCACGGAATTAAACTGCGGTCTGCGGTCGAGTGTGAAGCGAGAGAGAATCAAGCTGTCAATTCCGGGCACAACCGGGGAGAAACTTACGCGCTCAAGATTCCATTCGATAAAAATTCTCGTGTATTGCGCCTGTTGCCAGTTGAAACCGATCCGGTTCCGTAATATCGGCACAAAATATATTTTCTCTTTTTCTACAAGAGCAGAGATCGTCCAGATAAGACTCACTTTATTGGTAATGAAAAATGGCTGAATCATCTGTGTCGATAGTTCTACGGTCGAAATGAGCGTCGTATCGCGAAAACCGTTAGGCCCGAAGACGCCGCCGAAATCCAAATCCTGGATGGACTGCAGACTCACGCGTAGCCGCGTGGAAAGATTTCTCGCGCCGCCAAGAAAATTCCTGTTGTTGTAGCCGAGGCCCAATTGAAGATTAAAGGCATTCTTTTCGTCGTTGACGCCGAACTCCGGAGAAAGCTCGTGAAACAAACGCGGTCGTGCAAGGATACGCACGGGTAAATCAGCGCTCGAATCCGGCAGTTGGTCGAGCAAGTGTTCAATCTGCACCCTCTCAAATACGCCCAGGCGGTTCAGGTTTCGTTCGCTCTCAATCTTTTTCCTTTCGCTGTAATAATCGCCGGTGGCGAAATCCAGATGGCGCAAGATGACCGCCGTATCAATACGGACGGCTACAGTGGAATCTTGTTGTATATCAATATCGCCAAAATGATACCGCGTGCCGGGGGTAAAAGAAAATGATATGGAAAAGTTGTTTGTGGACATGTACCTCACCGCCTCAGGCCTTCCCACCTGCACATTCACATACCCATAATTGAGGAATAGATTCAGCGTACGGCGTACCTCCTCTGAGACGCGTTGCTTCATGAAGGGGGCGCCGATGTCCAAAAGGCGGTTGTTCTCTATTTCCTCCAGTAAATCGTCGGGAAGCCCGGTTAAGCCGTCATATCTCAGCGTGTCGATATACGAGCGCAGTCCCTCTTGTATCGTAAAGGTCAGGTCGACACGCTTGCGTTCGTCATCGAATCGTATCGTCGTGTCAATCCTAGTATGATAATAACCGTTATCTTCGTAGTAAGCCTTGAGCAACACGAGGTCTGTCGCGAACTGTGCGGCGTCGTAGAATTCCGCTTCCTCCCCCAATTTTTCGCTGATGGAGTATAATGTTTTCCAGAACCAACCGGGGGTCTCTCGCGACTGTAAAATGTCCCTCAACTCCGATTCATCAAACGCACTGTTGCCGACGAACTGGATGCGGTCGACTTCGTATTCACGCGCCGGTTCTTGTGCAGAGGCTGAACCAGCACAGAGAGAGAAAATAAAAGCAAAGGATATCGTCAAACGGCTCATGGGGAGTGAATAACAAAAATCCCGCCATCGGGCGGGATTGTCTTGATGTCTCGTCTCAAAAAATCCGGCGGGACAAAGCGGAAAAATTAATACTCTTTCTCATCTTCGAAAAAGAAGTCGTCGTCCGACGGATGGTCAGGCCAAATTTCTTCTATGCTTTCAAAGAGTTCGTCACTATCTTCCAGCTCCTCAAGATTGTGCAGAACCTGCATGGGAGCTCCCGTCCGCACAGCGTAATCAATTAACTCTTCCTTCGTTGCAGGCCATGGCGCATCGTCTAAGTAAGATGCTAATTCGAGTGTCCAAATCATGATACGCTCCTACGACGAACATCCCTCTTCACCTCGCGTTGAGTACTCGTCCGTGTCAGAGTGTTATTGTCGACCGCCGTCCACCTCGCTCTTGACCGCGTCAACGTAGTTAAAGTCATTGAAAAAATAATCAATCGGATTTTGTTGGACACCGTTGAGGCGGACTTCATAATGTAAATGTGGATTAGTTGCTATGCCTGTCTTACCGCACAGACCGATGAGGTCTCCGCGTTTGATTTGTTGTCCCTCACGCGCAATGACTTTGCTTAGGTGACCGTAGAGCGTCGTATAGCCGTAGCCGTGGTTAATCATCACCATATTTCCGTAACCGCTCGTGTTGCGGCCTGCAATTTGAATCACTCCGTTGCCGGCGGCATAAATCGGCGTTCCTGCGTCGCTGACAATGTCTGTTCCTTCGTGCGGCCTGTTGATCCGGAAAATTGGGTGGAACCGGATACCGAATTTGCTCGAAAGAAATCCTTCCATCGGTTTGATCGCCGGCAAGTGGGCAAACCGCACCTGATTATCTTCGTACCGGTCTGCTACCTGACTATAACTGCTATGCTGAAGTTGAAGTTCCCGTTCCGTACTCGAGAGTAAAGAAGAAATACGCTGAAGTTGTTCGTCAACATCAGGCGAGCCGCCGAAGTAAACTTGCTCTTCCGTTCCGCCAACGCCCGCTTTACGGGTGTCTTCATCTACCCGCGGCAAGTCGACAAGCAACCGGAGTTCATTACCGCGCTCGTTTAATTCTGCCAACTGATGTTCTAATTTTTCAAGAGTTGTTGAAACTATGCGCAACTGCTGTTTCAACAACGCATTCTCACTGTACAGGACGCCGGTGCGAATAATGCCCAGCCCAAGAACGTCGTCGTACTCCTCGTTGAGCCAAACCGAACACACAATCACAATCAGTGTTAACGCGATCGCGACAGTCGAAATTTTTAATTTCGCAGTCTTCGCCTCGATGAAACTAAGCCGCTCGGAAGAAAAATAATAGAGTTTAAGTTTGCCCATTTATGCTCTTGTGGTCTACAATGAGACGAACATACCCGCGGGAAGTTGCAAAAACGACCCTGAGAATACCGTGAAAAACGCAGTCGAAAATAGGAAATAATTAAGGATTTGTCAAGGAATTACTTCGTTTACTCGAAATCATGCTCAAAATAATCAATAGCCCGCTTTCCCTTTGTTTTTTCGGTAATGACAGCGTCAAGCCGTTTTGAAAATTCTTTAGCGGCGTCATAACCGTAATGTTTCAAGAGATAATCGAGCGCAATGACCTCTGTAATGACCGTCACATTTTTGCCGGGGAAAATCGGCAAACGCACATGGGGTATATCCACGCCGATAATTTTAATCAATTCATGGTCAAGCCCGGTGCGCGTGTACTCCACATCGTGCTTCCATTCTTCAAGCTCGATGAGAATTTCCACTCGCTTTTGAAAACGAATTGCGCGGATACCGAAGATCGAACGCACGTCGATCAATCCTAAGCCGCGAATTTCCATAAAGTGCTTTACGACATCCGTACCAGCACCCATCAAGATCCCTTCGCCTTTTCTCGTCACCATCACCACGTCGTCGGAGACAAGGCGGTGGCCGCGTTCTACGAGGTCCAATGCGATTTCACTCTTGCCGATACCCGACCTCCCCACCAACAACACGCCCACGCCGTACACATCGATAAACGAACCATGAATGACAGTTTGCGGCGCAAACTGGTCGTCCAAAAAATCGCTGATGAAGTAAACAAATTTCGTCGTCTCTTGAGGAGATTGAAAAATCGAAACTCCTTTTTTTGTCGCCAGATTCACTAATTCGTCGTCAAGCACGTTATCATTCGTGACGATCATGCAAGGAACGTCGAAGTGCAGAATATTTTCGAATGCCTTGATACGCTCTTTCAGCGAAAGATGCTGAAGGTACCGAATTTCCGTATTCCCGAATACCTGCACACGGTCGTAGGTGAATAACTCCACATACCCCGCCAGGGCAAGCCCGGGCCTGTGGATATTCTTATCTTTCACTTCTTTTTCGAAACCCGATTCACC
>DASWKY010000032.1:0-6366 GCA_036396395.1 Bacteroidota bacterium
CGTTCGAGACACCCGCCCGCTTCGAGCGCTTGCGCAATTCTTCGAGCCTGCCGTCGTGCACGTCCGTAGCGAAGATCTCTCCCCTGTTCTTCATGATGGCGGCGAGAGCGAGCGTTTTCCCGCCCGCGCCCGCACAGGCGTCCAACACTTTCGCCGTCGGCTTGGGGTCGATGAGCAACGGCAACAACTGGCTCCCCTCGTCCTGCACCTCGAACATCCCCTCCCGGAACGCCGTCAGCCCGAAGATATTAAACCGCTTCGCCACGTTCAGCCCGACGGGCGAGAACGGCGTGCGGGTGGTATCGATGCCTTCTTTTTTCAGGGCGGCTTGACATGCTTCGACTTCCACTTTGAGTGTGTTGACGCGCAAGGTGAGCGGCGCCTGTTCGTTCAGCGACGCCATCATCTTCTGCGCTTCCTGCGCGCCGTGCTGGGCGATGAGCTTCTTCGCCATCCAGTCGGGATACGAGTACTCCACTCCGAGCCGCTCGGCATCGTCCGTTGCGGGGAGGTGGTTCGTTTCAGCGAACTGTTTAAGGAGAAACTGGATGCTGTCTTTAAGATGGGGCTCGTTGAGTTTCTGCTCGATAACGCTCGCTGTGATATCTTCGCGCCGCTCGATATGCACCAAATACGCCGCAATAGTAAGGAGGATGCCGTCCTCGTCGTTTACGGATTGTTGGGCGGCGGTGAGCGCCGACTGTAATACCGTTTGCGAGCGGCGGAGATGGCGGAGCGTGCCGTATGCCGTCTCGGCGATAAACCGCCGGTCGTGCGAGCCTAAATACTTGCGCGAGCGGAAGAACGTATCTATCAGGCTATCGGCAGGTTTGACGGGCGTACGCAGTTGCGTCTCACCTTGTAGGTGCGACGCAAGTATGGCGCCGAGGAGTTCCTGCACATGCCCTATAAGCGACGGAAGTTGCATAACACGGAAAGGTACGGAAGTTTTGGCGCGGGAACAATGGAAAAAGAGAGGGAAAATCAGATGACGGATTGGAGATGATTGCACTGATTACTCAGATTCCACACGGATTACAGATTGCGCGGATAGTTCATCTCTCGTTTAGGAAACGTCGTGTTGCTTTAGCTTGGTAGGTCAGACATTCCTGTCTGACCCGCATGACAGGCAAGTCGACAGACTCCGTCGAACTCTGACGAGAATGCCTGTCCTACTTAACTTAACAATTGGAGATTACGGATGGTGGGCGAACGGGGCTTTTGTGTTCATGATTGTGTAAAAAAGCACACACCCCTTCTATTCCCCTCTCACACCGCACGTGCATTCACACGAGAGGGGACTTCAGCGCGCGAGCTAAAATCCCCTCTGAGCGAGGACAGGCCTTAGGCGAGAGGGGAAATAGGGGTGTGTTATATATATCGTTACTGTGGTGTCAGGAGTTTTCTCCTGACCCACTGCGGATTTCGGTCAGGACGTTAGTCCTGACAGCACACAAAAACGGGATTCCTCCCCCGATAAATCGGGGTCGGAATGACATCATATTTTTTGGGCTCAGAATGACATCGTGCTTTTTGGGTCAGAATGACAGCATGTACAATATAGCAAAGGCGAGGACACATGCCTCGCCCTTGTTTTTCTACTTGCTACTTTATACTTACTACTTGCTTCATTTATTTATCATCCACAACTTCGTAATCCGCGTTCTCCACCTTCTTGCCGCCCTGCGCGCCGGAGTCGCCCGGAGTTTGCTGTTGTTGCTCTGCGCCCGGTCCGTCTTGCGGCGGCTGTTGCGCCTTGGCGGCTTCGTACATTTTCGTGGAGGCTTCGTTCCACGCGACATTCAACGCTTCCATCTTCGCTTTGATCTCGGAGATGTTGTTGGCTTTCACCGCCTCTTCGAGCGCGTTCGCGGCGCCTTCCACTTTGCCCTTCGTGTCCGCGTCCATCTTCTCGGCGAGGTCCTTCAACTGCTTGCGCGTCTGGAACACTAAATTATCCGCCTGGTTCTTCGTTTCGATTTCTTCCTTGCGCTTCTTATCCTCCTGCGAGTGCGCCTGCGCGTCCGTTTTCATCTTCTCCACCTCTTCCTTGCTCAAGCCGCTCGAAGACGTTATCCGGATGGACTGTTCCTTGCTCGTCGCCTTGTCTTTCGCGGAGACGTGGAGCATGCCGTTCGCGTCGATGTCGAACGTCACCTCGACCTGCGGCACGCCGCGCGGAGAGGGCGGCAAGCCGTCCAGATGGAACTTGCCGAGCGAGCGGTTATCAATCGCCAACGGGCGTTCGCCCTGAAGCACATGAATCTCTACGGACGTCTGTCCGTCAGCCGCCGTCGAGAAAATCTCGCTCTTCTTCGTCGGGATGGTCGTGTTCGGTTGGATCATCTGCGTCATCACGCCGCCCAGCGTTTCTATGCCGAGCGTGAGCGGGGTAACGTCGAGCAGGAGCACATCGGTAACGTCTCCTGCGAGCACGCCGCCCTGAATCGCCGCGCCGATCGCAACCACCTCGTCGGGGTTCACGCCTTTGTGGCCTTCTTTTCCAAAGATCTCTTTGACGAGCTGTTGGATACGAGGCACGCGGGTCATGCCCCCCACGAGAATGACTTCGTCAATCTGGTTGGGGTTCAAGCCTGAGTCGTGCAGGGCTTTTTCGACCGGGGGGATACAGCGGTTGACCAAATCCTGCACTAATTGCTCGAATTTTGCGCGGGTGAGCGTCAAGTTCAAATGCTTCGGACCGTCCTGCGTAGCGGTAATAAACGGCAGGTTGATTTCCGTCTGCATGAGCTGGGAAAGCTCCATTTTGGCTTTCTCCGCCGCTTCGCGCAAACGCTGGAGCGACATCGGGTCCTTGCGCAGGTCAATGCCTTCCTGCTTCTTAAATTCGTCGGCGATGTACTCGAGCACGCGCATATCGAAATTGTCGCCGCCCAAGTGAGTGTCGCCGTTCGTGGATTTTACTTCGAACACGCCCTCGCCTAATTCGAGAATCGAAATATCGAACGTGCCGCCGCCGAGGTCGAACACAGCGACTTTCGTGTCCTTGTGTTTCTTATCCAGCCCGTAGGCGAGCGCCGCCGCCGTGGGTTCGTTTATGATACGGCGGACATTCAGCCCTGCGATTTCGCCGGCTTCTTTTGTCGCCTGTCTCTGCGCGTCGTTAAAGTATGCCGGCACGGTGATGACCGCGTCGGTAATCTTCGCGCCAAGATAATCTTCGGCAGTTTGTTTCATTTTCTGCAGAATCATCGCGGAGATTTCCGGCGGAGAATACATCCTGTCGCCAACCTGTACGCGGGCAGTATTGTTGTCGCCCTTCACGACGTTGTACGGGACGAGCTTCATTTCTTCATTGACTTCGTTATGGAAGCGCCCCATGAACCGCTTAATCGAGAAAATCGTGTTTTGCGAGTTTGTGACCGCCTGGCGTTTTGCCGCCGCGCCGACAAGCCGCTCGCCGGATTTGGCAAACGCCACAACGGACGGAGTGGTGCGCGCACCTTCGGCGTTGGCTATTACGACCGGGTCGTTTCCCTCCATCACTGCAACAACGGAGTTCGTTGTACCGAGGTCGATGCCGATTATTTTTCCTGTGCTTTTAGACATTGTCAGTATTCCTTTCCGCTGAATGGTTTGTTTGTCCGGTTGCGTTTTTTTAAAGTCCCTCTCTTAATTTTAAGAGAGGGATTTAGGGTGAGTTCCAAAAAAACGCCGAACGGCCGGGTTCGCAGAGAGCAAACCCGACCAGTTCGCGTGTTTTTCATTTTCTTGAGCAACGCACCCGTAAAGGGTGCGGCTACTTTCCTTATACCCTCTCCCCCTTATACAGTTGTTCGGGAGTTTAACTCCCGAACGTGAACCGCTTCGACAGTATAACTGTCGAAGAACAAAATTACTTCACTTTTACTTCGATCTGCTTCGGCTTTGCTTCCTCAGCCTTCGGCAGAGAAATCGTCAGAATGCCGTCTTTATACGACGCATCGATTCGTTCAGCACGAACCGTGTTAGGAAGTCTGAACGACCGCTGGAACGAACCGTACGTCCGTTCGACGCGGTGATAGTTGTCTTCCTTCACTTCTTGGTCTTGCTTCTTTTCGCCGCGCACTGTCAGGACGTTGGATTCGACCGTGATCTTCACGTCGTCCTTGTTGATGCCGGGAAGTTCCAGCTTCACGAGGAACTCGTTCTCCTGCTCAGCGATATCGACTGCCGGCGTCCACGTGGACAAGCCAAGACCGCCGTTGTCCTGAATATCGCCGCGGAAGAAATTGTCGAATACGTTATCGAGTAAGAAACGGGGTGAATTATATCGTACTAACATGGCAACCTCCTTAGATAATTTTTTGTTAAACGTTTGATAGTTATTGTTGAACAACTCTGTAGTGAGTTATTCAATCCCCGTGCCAATGCCTGGCTACAATTTTTTTCCCATTTTTCTTAAGGAAAATCGAGAAATCATTTATTAGACACACAAACACCCTGACAAAAAGTCTGACAAATTTTCACATAAAATATAATTAAAATGACAAAATATGCATTTAGACTGCAATTTTTTCAGGTCGAATGGTAACACTCATTTCTTGCTTTCACAGCCAATTTTGATTAACCTTTTGAGCATTTCTCCTACATTTATTGTACTGAAAGGATTACCATAATGCGTAATGTTCTTCTTGCCGCTGTTCTTCTTGTTGCTTTGCCGAGCGACCCCAAAATCACAAAAGATGCCCGGACAGGCTATGATTCGATCACAGCCGCAGACTTAAAAGCGCACCTCACCTTCCTCGCCTCTCCGGAATTAGAGGGCAGAGAAACAACCTACCGCGGACAGAAAATTGCCGCCAAATATATCGCGTCTGTTTTTCAAAAACTCGGATTACAACCCGTCGGCGATAACGGAACGTACTATCAGCATTTCGACCTTGAGCTGACAAAACCAAGCGACAAATCTTCTATCACCACTACGACCCAGAGCGGCACGAAAAATTATCAATTCAAAAAAGATTTCCTGAGTTTCACTCAGCTGGATACAACTATGAGCGGACCGGTAGTGTTCATCGGGTACGCCGACGGGAAAACAGACCCGGCAATTCTCGCCAGCGCGGCGGGCAAGATTGCACTCGGTTTATATCCCCAGCCCAATCCGGCGGATACAGGAGGTTCTAGACGATTCCGTACTCCCTACCAGGCGGCTCCGAACAGCATGGCAACACTCGTCATCAATGATGAGGGTACCAATGGAACGATCGCGCAACAAGCGGAACGGCTGAGCGGATTTCTCAACAGAGCGTCCATGCGCTTGACTGGTAATGTATCGGCTCGGCGCCCTACACGTGCGCCTGCTCCACTGACAATTGTTATCAGCTCGGAGATGGCGAATGAACTATTACGCTCGACAGGGCAAACTGCCGAGAAACTGAGAGAAGCCGTTAAGAAGAACGGCTGGACATCCGCATTGACAACTGAAGCAACAGCTACGATCACGTTACAACTTGACCGTGAGATCAAACAGTCCGAAAATGTCGTCGGCTACCTCGAAGGGAGTGACTCGAAACTCAAAGACGAGGTTGTCGTCCTTACCTCCCATTACGACCATATCGGCGTGAATCCCGACGGTGCGATTAACCACGGCGCGGACGACGACGGCTCGGGCACCGCAACGATTCTCGAACTTGCCGAAGCCTATGTGATGAACCCGGTAAAACCGAAACGCAGTTTGCTCTTTATGACTGTCGCGGGAGAGGAGAAAGGATTGCTCGGCTCTGCGTACTATGTTTCCAACCCCATTTTCCCGTTAGAGAAAACCGTCACGAACCTGAATATTGATATGATCGGCCGCGTGGACAAAAAGCATGAAGAAATGAAACAGGAAGATTATACGTACGTCATCGGCTCGGATAAAATAAGCAAAGAGCTTGATAGCGTGCTGGTCGTCGCCAACAAGGAATCAGAAAATCTTGCGTTAGACTATGAATTCAACGACGACAACGACCCAAACCGATTCTACCAGCGTAGCGACCATTATAACTTTGCGCGTAATGGGGTTCCGATTGTGTTCTTCTTCACAGGCGTACACGATGACTATCATCGCCCGACAGATACAGTCGATAAAATTCTCTTCGAGCGCACGGCGAAAATTGGCAGGCTGGTGTATACGCTAGGCTGGAAGACCGCCAACATGCCCCGTCCATTTAAGAAGGACGCAGAGCCCTCGGTCTACCAGTAGACATGTATTCGAAGGAAGAACTGCTTGACGGGCTGAACACCGAAATTGTCGGGAAGAAGCTCTTTCTGTTCGATTCGATTGACTCGACCAATACCTGCGCCAAAACGCTCGCTGAGACGGGCATGGAGGAAGGCACTGTAGTGCTTGCCGATTATCAAACTGAGGCAAAGGGGCGTTTA
>DASWKY010000033.1:0-3711 GCA_036396395.1 Bacteroidota bacterium
ATGAATCGTAAACCGTAAATCGTAAACTGTGAATAGTGAATCGTAAACCGTAAACCGTAAACCGTGAATCGTAAACCGTGAACTGATACTATATTTTTGTCACTTGTAAACCGTCTATCTTCGCCGTAATGAATGCGTTCACCGGATGTTTTTTGATGTAAATTCGTTCCGGCGTGATTAAGACGCTAAACTCATTCAACTCTTTATCCATCTTATTGATTTGGATTGAGTAGATGCCGTTGAGGTCAAAATACTCCCGCGTGCCCACCGCCGGACCCTTGCCCGGCATGAGCATTGCCGGGGCATGGAGTCCGATAATTTTCAGCTCGATGTCGTTTCCGTTTCGTTTATCCTCAAGGACAATGTCGTATCGGAAGTTGGTAAAAATTTCAACGGTTTCAACTGCAAGGACAATGCCTTTTTTTTCTGTTCGTTCCTCGAGATGAGGATAGATCCTCAGGACGTACTCTTGCGCTGTTGATTTGTTCACCATCAGACTTGGAATGAACTCTGAATCTGTTGTAACGAAATTTCCGTCTCCGTGCCGCTCAGCATGTCCTTCAATTTTGCCTTTCCGCTTTTCAACTCGTTCTCGCCGACGACAATCACATACCGGGCGTGCTGGCGGTTTGCCTCGCGCATCTGCGCTTTGATGCTTCTGCCGAGATAATCCAGTTCCACGGAAATCCCCTTTGCGCGCAGAGTGGCGGCTTCGGCAAACGCCCACTGAAGCGAATTATCGTCGAGTGCGACGAAAAACAGCACGGGACCGGATTCGTCCTTCGGCGTATTTCCGGATTTTTCCAGCACCATCAGCAAGCGCTCGATGCCTGCGGCAAAGCCGACGCCCGGCGCCGGTTTGCCGCCGAGTTCTTCCACAAGCAAGTCGTAGCGTCCGCCGCCCGCAAGAGCATCTTGCGAGCCTAACGCGGTACTGGTGATTTCGAACGCCGTCTTGGTGTAATAGTCCAGCCCACGCACCAATCGTCCGTCGATTGAGTATTTCGTGCCGAGAGTATCGAGCAGTTGCCTCACTGCTGTAAAATGTGCTGAACATTCATCACAGAGGTAGTCTTTCATGAGCGGGGCGTTCTTCGTAGCCGCTTTATCGTTCTCGTCCTTTGAATCCAACACCCGGAGCGGATTTTGCTTCAGGCGGGTTTGGCTCTCCGGAGAAAGTGTGTCTTGAAGCTTTGTCAGTTCAGCGACGAGAAGCTCTTTATATTTCGGGCGGCATTTTTCGCACCCGACGGAATTGATGTTTAACTCGTATTGCTCGATTCCCAACTGACGGTAGATTTCGAGTGCGAGCGCCATCATCTCCACATCCAGTAAAGCTGACTGCGATCCGATTGCTTCTGCGCCGAACTGGTGAAACTGCCGCAGGCGGCCTGCCTGGGGCCTCTCTTGCCGGAACATGGGTCCTAGATAATATACTTTCACCAACTGAGATTGTTCACCCAAATTGTGTTGGATATAGGCACGGAGCACGGACGCCGTGCCTTCCGGCTTGAGCGTAATACTCTCTTCACTGCGGTCGGTGAATGTGTACATTTCCTTGCTCACGATGTCGGTCAACTCGCCGATACTGCGGGAGAACAGCGCGGTTGTTTCGAAGACAGGTGTGCGAATTTCGCGGTAGTTAAAATCCCGCATCACGCGGTGAATTACACGCTCCACGTGTTGCCAGGCTTCAACTTCGCCGGGAAGAATATCTTTTGTGCCTTTGACGGATTTGAACTTCACGCAAGCTCTCCTAATTACGAAACCCCGCAGACGCGGGGTTTCAGTCGTATAACCGCCTGTTACAACAGGTGAAATGAATCAAAAGAAAGCCGCGGAATCAAAACTGTTACGCTTCAAAATATGTCGTTTCTTCTTGCCGGAAAATTTCCAGAATTTCCTGAGAGGTTTTAGCCCCGATTAACCGATTGCGAAATTCTTCTTTATTCATCAGGCGCGAGATGCGGCTGAGCAGTTTGATGTGTGGTCCCACCATGTTATCCCGCCCGACAAGCAGAAAGACGATGCGTACCGGTTGTTCATCAAGTGATTGATAATCGATTGGCTGCGCGGTGACGGCGAATGCCCCGATGATGTCCGACACGGCGTCCGTCTTGCCGTGGGGAATGGCGAAGCCGGAGCCGACGCCCGTGGACATAATTTTTTCGCGTTCTAAAATAGCGTCGCGCATTTTTTGTTTGTCGAGAACTTTTTCCTGCGCGGCGGCAAGCGTAATCATCGCGTCGATGATTTCAGCCTTATTTGTACCGGGCAAATTGACGCGTACGACCTGTTCGTTCAGGATGTCGGTAATTTTCATTTCAAGCGCTCAATCGGTTTCTATCCAGCGTAAGATTTTGGTTTCGTACTCTTGTGCAAGCTCGTTTGCGATGAGTGCTTCATCCGCCTCGACATGAATATGGAACACCGGCCGTGTCCGGTCGGGGTTCAAAAAGACCGAAGTGTGGTTCCCCTTGTTCTGCGGGTAGACTTTCACACCCTCCACCAGTTCGCGCCGCTGGGGTTCGGAATCCTTCATGAGCCGGCGCATGACTCTGCCTTTCGCGTGCCAAGCACAAGGAACAGTTTTTTTGACAAAATGCAAGTGCGGAGTTTCAGAATCTAACTCCCCAAGACGCTTTTTGGTGATCGCCATGCACTCCAGCAGTTTGGCGACCGAATACATCGCGTCGGAGGCGAAGAGGAACTCGTTGTAAATGAAGCCGCCTTTCGTCCCGGCGACGAATTTATACTCTTTGTCGCTTGCCGCGTCCATCAGCGCGAGGTGACTATCCCGCGTCCGGAGGACGCTTAAGCCGAATTGCCCTGCAATCAGGTCAACTTCGCTCGAGGCGGAGATCGGCACGGCTATTTTCTTGAGGTCGGGGTTGGCTAAGGCGTAGAACTTCGTCATGAGCGTCAGCATCCGGTCGTTCTCGATGCCGCACCCGTGCTCGTCCACCGTGTAGAGCTTCTCGGCTCCGGGGTCAAGCATACAGCCGATATCGTATTTGAGCGAAGTGACAACGTAGGCAAGCTCTTTGATGGATTGCTCGATTTCCTCCTGAGTCCGTGTCAGGCGCGTATTGTCCAGATAGGCATGGAGGGCAACCACCTGCACATTGAGTTTGCCCAAGATATAGGGGAAGATCGTCGAAGCGATGCCGTTCGAGTAATCCACGACGAGCCGAAGATTGGCGGAGCGAATCGCCTGCACGTTAATGGTAGCAAGGAATCGCTCGATGTAGCTCTCCGTCGTGCGTTCGGGGAAGCTAATAGAGCCTACTTTATCATGGTCTGCGCGTATAAAATCCTCGCCGAAAAACAGGCGTTCGACCGATTTTGCCTTGCCGGTCGGGAGGTCTTTCCCGTCTGCGTCGAAGAAGATAATGTCGGTATAATTCTTGAAGTACGGCGACCGGCGCACGTGGATGCCGCCGCGCTCTTTGCCGCTTTTTAACTCGTGGCGAACGATGGGAATGGACGATGCGCGCAAATCACTACAATGGACGCCCGCCGAGGTCAGTCCGCACATCACCGCGCGGTTGATCATGCGCGAAACATTATCCGCGTCCCGGCTGGTGACGACCGTTGAGCCGGCTCCGACGAACGCTCCGAATGCGGCGCCGAGCTTCGCGCCGAACTCCGGGTTCATTTCAATGTTGGAAATTCCCGACACGCGGGCTTCAGCGAACAATTCGCGCAGCC
>DASWKY010000034.1:0-5143 GCA_036396395.1 Bacteroidota bacterium
CTTCGAGCACGTGGATAAGATGGTTGCGGAGATACAGCGCGTCGGCGAGATTCTTGAACGGTAACGCGTGCTCGTGCAAGCCCGGCATGTTGCGGAAATCCGTTACATTGCCCAGAGAGATCACGAGATGGTCGTAGTGAAGCACGTGCGGGCGCGGGCGAAAACCGTGCCCGAGCGTCACCGTTTTGTTCACCGTATCGATGGCTTCCACGTCGCGGACGTACAGCATCGTGTCCGGAAGCAAACGCCGGAGCGGGCTGACGGTATCGAGAATGCCGATACTGCCGGAAATGATTTCCGGGAGCATCGGCTGGAACACGAAGTAGTTCTCGCGGTTGACGAGAACGACTTCAATGTTGTCGTAGCGGCGTGAGAGTGTTTGCAGATAGTACGCGCAGTACGCCCCTCCGAACCCTCCGCCGAGAATCACTACTCGTTGTTTATCGTTTTCGCGTGTTGCCATTATTTTTTATCCACGAAGGACACGAAACCGGACGAAAAATTCCTCCCCCATCCGCCTCAGGCGGATTTCCCCCTCAAAGAGGGGGACATGGAAGATTTTTTTATTTTAGACGGAACAGCCTTTCAGCGTTTCCCCGCACGATTTTTGCAAAGTCATCGGAGGATAACTCCGTTCGCAAGCGTTCGATAAGTTCTTCGTAGCGTTGGTAATGCTCCTTGCCGTAATACGTTGCGTCGGTGCCGAAGAGCACGCGATCTGCGCCCGCCTCGGCAATCATCCGCATCACGTCGCCGGGTTTGACCTGGGCGGTTTCGAGATACAGTTGCGCGTCTCCGGCGGCAACGGCTTCCTTCACGACGGCAATCGCGCTGTCGTGCGCGGTTTTGAACCCGGTGTGATACAATATCACCGGCACGTTCGGATGCCGGCGCGCAACGGTGTAAATCCTACGCGGGTCGGCGTGAGTACCGGATGCGTCCGAATGAAACACCGCCGGTATGTCGTACTTCTCGCACAAGGCAAGATAACCGTCGACCGACGGGTTATCCGCCGCGAAGTGGTTCATCTCCGGATGGATTTTGATTCCCACGAACAACGCGCGCGTTGCCGGGTCGCTCAAAAACGCTTCAAGATTCGCAGGCGAGCCGTCGTTGGGCCTCGACCAGAGCAATCCCCGGAACTGTTCGCCGTGCAAGTGGAGAAAATCCACTGCATGCTGGTTAGCGGCGGTCTCGTCGATGTTTTCCGTCTCAGGCAACTCTGCGCCGTCGATGTTGGAGACGAGGACGAGCTTCACGCCGTATTCCCGCGCGTTCGCGAGCAATGTCTCGGTGCTGAGGTCATAACCCTTGAACGACCCGATATGCCCGTGCACGTCGATGATCTGGTACGCGGACCATTTTCCGGCACTGGCGAGACAACCGGAGAGCAAGAACATCATAACGCCTGCAAGAGAGTTCTGCACCTTCATAATACGGAAACTTCCGCTCATTTCTTTTTCGCCCGTTCTTTCTTAATAACGGCCGTTAACCCTACCTTTAACGTGGATTTCGAGATGTAGCCGTCAACGCCCAATTGTTCGACGGACGCCTGCAAGGCATCGTCCGGGTACGCGGAGCAGATGTAGACGCCGGTATCCGGGAAACGCTCTTTGATGGTTTGGGGAGCTTTCGCACCGCCGGTGTTCGGCATGTTGAGGTCGATGAAGACGACGTCCGGTTTGTATTTTTCGACGCCGCTCAGCGCGTCCGCGCCGTTGCGCGCTGTGCCGACGATTTCTACTTCTTTCTGTCCGCGCAAAAAAAGTGTAATCAATTCCTGGAACATCTCATTATCGTCTGCGATGTAGATTCGCAATGGCGTCATGGGTTTTGTGAGCTCAAACGAGGCAATCGAAGAAATTTATTAGTACATTACACGGTAACAGGCTGCAGAAAGCAAGAACCAAGCTACGTATCTTTTTGTCTTGTATCAATAAAGCGGAGGAACATTTGCCATGGCTGTAGAATCCATTGATATTCCGATAGGCACGACGATGCCGGCATTCACGTTGAAGGACGCCGCAGGCGCCGCGTATGCGAGCGATGCGTTGTTCGGAGAGAAGGGCTTTCTCGTGCTCTTCACCTGCAACCATTGCCCGTATGCGAAAGCCGTGTGGCCGCGCACGATTGCCATCGCTGAGGCGGCGAAGAAACTCGGCATCAACACGGTAGGCATCAACCCCAACATCCACCCGAACTATCCCGAAGACGCTCCGGAAGTGATGCTGGAACGCATCAAGGAGTGGGGCGTTACGTTTCCGTATTTGGTGGACGAGACGCAGAAGGTCGCCGCCGATTTCAAAGCGCAGTGCACGCCGGATATTTATTTGTTCGACCGGAATAAGAAGCTCGTGTACCACGGCCGCGTGGACGATAACTGGCAGGACGAATCGAAAGTGACAGCGCAGGAATTGAACACTGCAGTAAAGAATCTTGCTGAGGGAAAACCGATTGCGGGACAACAGTATCCGTCGCTCGGTTGTTCGATCAAATGGCGGGTGAATCCGTATAATTAGAAGTCAGGAGACAGGAGTTAGAAGTCAGCGGACAGAAACTGTTCCTCTCGGTGAAGAACATGCCGACGGAAAATATTTACCGCAATCGTTCGAGCGCCTTCAACTTATCTTCTGCGCGCTTGCGGTATTCGAGTGTCGCTTTGTGGGTCGGGTTGATGAGGAGCACTTTGTCCCAGAACTCCAGTGCGGATTTGTAGTCTTCTTTCACGTAGTGTTGCAGTCCAACTTTATAAAAGTTATCAACCTGCATTTGTAACGTATCACGGGTTTGCTCCATCTGTGCACGGGCTTCACGGTTCCGTTCATCCCGTTTGAGGATGTCGGTAAACACTTGAAGCGCTTCGAAATGCTTCCCCTCGTTATACAGCGCCTTTCCTTGCTCCACTTCTAACGCGATTCGTTTCGTGCGAACGTTTGTAAGTCCGGTGCGGGCGGCTGTATTGCCCGGCTCAAGCGCTTGCACGCGCTCGTATTCCTGCTGTGCTTCATCGAGCTGGTTCTTGTCGGCAAACCCCTTTGCGCGTGCGAGCATATTCTGGACAGATTCTTTTTCGCTTGCTTCGAGTTCCACAAGCCGTTCCGCGATTGTTTCGTTTTCAGGGTCGATGTCGAGCGCGCGCGTGTAACTTTGCCGGGCACGGTCGAGTTCGCGCCGTGTTTTCAGGCTGTCGCCGGTTGTGACCAATTGCTGAACGAGCGCCTCGCGTTTCGGCCCGATTCTCGCTATGCTCGCTCGCGCTTCGCTGTGTCCCGGTTCGATTTGGAGAATTCGTGTGTACCGGCGGAGCGCTTCGAGATAATTATTGCGCGCTTCGAACGACGTTCCCTGCTGAAGATACTGAGCTACAAGCGAATCGAGCACGGCGATGGCGCGCCCCGCCATCAGTTCAGCGTTTGCGAACGATTCGTCGTATTCGTGAGCCGTGAGAAAATCCGTGCGGGCTTGCCGAAAATCCTGCTTGTCGAACGCGGACATGCCGGCTTCGTAGTGCCGGTCGCGTAATGTCGTTGCGGGGTCGCTTATGCGGAAGCTTGCGGAGAACACAATGCCCGGCTTCCCCACGCTGAGATGCGCCTGCAGGTAGGGCGTGGTGAAGGTAAAGCCGCCGAAGATGGATTTGAATGTTCGCGTTCCCGCTTGAATCCGGATAGCATCCGTTATGCGCGCGTCCGCGCCGAGAAGCGCGGCGTGTTCGGTGCTATTTTTCTGCCACGCCGCCTGCACGCGCACGTCATTGGGAATGACCCAATACGCCGCCCCCGCATTCAACGATGCATCGTTGCGCGGGAAGTTCGAGCTGAGATTGACCGTGCTGAATCCGGCATGAAGCCCGGAAGCCCGCCCGTTTTCCGGCAGATGCATCGCCGCACCGAACGAGAAGGACAGCGAGCCTTCGATGTCGGGTATAACGTTCACCGCTCCGCCCGCGCTGTACGACGCGTCGATGCGTGTGCCATAGCCGAGCGAGAACGCTTTGGACGGTCCGTAATTCGCGACGCCTGCGGCGAATGTGCCGAGGAACGGCTGGAAGTACGTTGCGCTCAACGAGGAAAGATTCGAGAAGCGATTCGTGCTGAGGAGAAATTCGTTTTGATGGAGCCGCGCAAGTTCCGCGGGATTCAGGAATAGCGCGCCCGGGCTTGCGTGCCACATCACGGACGAGCCGCCGAGCGCGTAGTCGTTGCCGCCCGCGCGTTGAGCATGCACCGGAACAACACACAACAGAAATACGATGAGTGCGAAGAACAGTATTCGATGATGCATCGTTATGATTTCAAGTACGATATCTGGAAGACTTCGACGCGTTCCGCTTTTCCCTTCACAGGGACTTTTCCCTGCGGCTTCGTCTGCATGAAGCCGTTCATTCTCTGCGTGACTTCCTTTGTGACAAAAATTTCGGACGGTCCCGCAAGCCCGCACAGACGTGAAGAAAGATTCACCGTATCCCCGATGGCGGTATAGTCCATCCGGTCGGACGAGCCCATACTGCCCACGACAGCCGCGCCGGTGGAAATGCCGATGCCGATTTCGAGCACGATTTCGTTTTTTGCTTTGCGGGCTTTGTTTAGCTCGGCGAGTTGCTGCTGAATTTCTACCGCGGCGGCGACGGCGTTGTGGACCATCTCCTTGCCCTGAAAAATACTCATGAGCCCGTCTCCCAAAAATTTATCCACACTGCCGCTGTGCCGGTGGATGATTTTCGTCTGAAGGTCGAGATACTGGTTCAGCGTTTCGACGATTTCTTCGGGCCAGAGTTTTTCGGAGATCGAAGTGAAATTGCGGACGTCGGTAAACAAGGTCGTAATAACGCGCCGCGAGCCCTCAAGCTTCATCTCGCGTCCGTCGGCAATGACCTGCAGTGTCGCCCTCGAAACGAATTTCTGCATCTCGGTCTTTTCACGAATCTGCAAGACCATGTGGTTGAAGTCGTTTGCCAGCGTCCCCAATTCGTCTTTGGAGCGCGTGCGCACATGCGCTTTCAAATCGCCTAACCCGACGCTCCGCGCCGCGTCGGAAATGCGAATGATAATGTTGACAATTCTCTTTGAAATAAGATAGACAATGGAAATCGCTATGCACGAGACGATGAAGCTCGCGAGGAGAATGCTTCGTTTCATTTCTT
>DASWKY010000035.1:0-9893 GCA_036396395.1 Bacteroidota bacterium
TGGGGCGCACTCAACGCGGAGATTGAGTAAAACATATGCCTATCAAATTCGGAACGGACGGCTGGCGCGGGTAAATTGCAGACGACTTTACGTTTGAGAACGTCGCAAAAGTCGCGCTGGCAACCGCCCGCTACATAAAAAAACACAACAAAATCAAACACGGCATTGTCGTCGGATACGACGCGCGGTTTCTCTCCAAAGAATTTGCCGAAACCACTGCCGTCGTCCTCGGCAACGCGGGCATTAAAGTGATTCTCTCGGATAAAATCTCCTCGACGCCGATGGTGTCGCTGTTAACGCGAGAGTTGAACGCCGCGGGGGGCGTCGTGATTACGGCGAGCCACAATCCGGCGAAGTATAATGGCTATAAGATTAAGGGCGACTTCGGCGGTCCCGCGCACCCGGAGATGATTCAGAGGTTGGAGACAGAACTTAAGAAAGTACTCAAGTCAAAAGTCAAAAGTAAAAAGACGCTCAAGGAACTTGAAGAGAAGGGAATGATTCAGCGGCGGGACTTTACCTCTCTCTATGTCAATGACCTGAAGAAAAAACTAAACCTCAACATCATCCAATCAGCGGGAATACGAATTGTTTACGATGCAATGTACGGAGCAGGGCAGGGGGTGATGCAACAATTGGTGCCGGTCAAGACGGCGCTACGGAACAGTTACAATCCGTCGTTCGGCGGGGCGCACCCTGAGCCGTTGCCCCAGCATCTCAAGGGACTCGCCGCCGCCGTTGTGGAAGAGCGTTGCGATATTGGGATAGCCGTTGATGGCGACGCCGACCGCGTAGGCGCGTACGACGAGCGCGGAAATTTTGTGGACTCCCACCGCATTTTTGCGTTGCTGATAAAATACTTCGTCGAGCAGAAAAAATGGACGGGCGAAATCGCGAAATCGTTATCCGTCACCCAGCTCGTCAATAAAATGTGCGCGAAGTACGGCCTCACGCTCCACGAAACGCCGGTCGGATTTAAGCATCTTTGCAGACTAATGACCGAGCGGGATATTCTCATCGCCGGAGAAGAAAGCGGCGGCTTGGGCGTGAAAGGGCATTTGCCGGAACGCGACGGGATATATATCGGGTTGCTGTTGTGCGAGATGATGGCGACGCGCAAGAAAAAACTCAGCGAGCTTGTCGCGGAAGTGATGAACGAATTCGGCTGGCATCATTTCAACCGCATCGACGCCCACCTCACCGAAAAAGAAAAACAGCGGATCCTCTCCGTATATAAAAAAGGTGTCAAGCAATTGAGAAATTATCCGGTACAGCGCATGGAAACCACGGATGGAATTAAGCTCTTCGTGGAGAACGGCTGGGTGTTGGTGCGCGCATCAGGCACGGAGCCGCTCATTCGTTTTTACGCGGAAGCTGAATCCGTCGAGAAGGTCGATGCGCTGTTGAAGGCGGCAACGTCTGTTTGATAAACTCAGCGGGGGAGAAGAGTAACCTCTGCGCCTCAGCTTCGTTTTTTGAGGCACAATGGGCTTTTTTAGGTCGTGGAGACTTCTGAAAAATTATTTACTTGCCGGTAGCCGCAACCTTTAGGTTGCGTTTTTTCGAATAAATTCGCAGGCTGAAGCCTGCGGCTACCTAATTATTTAGGATTTTTCAGAAGTCTCTCGAAGATATATATTTTTTTCAACTTTTTGACCACAAAGCGCTACAACCTTTCACCTCCCCGCTGGTCTAACCAAATGACTGTAAAGGATCCTGATACGCTGATGGCCGCCGAAGACCGAGACCTTATTCTGAAAGCACAAAGTGGCGATGATGGCGCGTTCGAGCAACTGGTATTCCGGTACGACCGGCAGGTGCTGAACATCGCGGCTTCGTACGTCAACACCGCCGAGGACGCCAAGGATGTGTATCAGGAAGTGCTGATGCGGGTGTACCGGGGATTGAAGAAGTTTGAATTCCGGAGTGAATTTTCGACGTGGCTGTATCGTATCACGACCAATGTATGTATTACGCACCGGTCTCGGCGAAAACGACACTCGCATACGTCGTTGGACCAGGAAATGGAATCGGAAGACTCACAGCCGCATTCATTATCCGATACCCTGCCCGGCGATGCAGTGACCGACCAGCACGCAATGAATATGGAAATTACCCTGCACGTGCAGGATGCGCTCCGGCAACTTTCACCGAAACAGAAAATGGTTTTCACCCTGCGGCACTATCAAGGTTACAAGTTGAAAGAAATTGCGGACATGATGGAATGTACCGAGGGGACAGTCAAGAAATACTTGTTTACCGCCACGCAGCGTATGCGTGACCAGTTGAAAGAAGTGTACGAATAAGGTATAGCAGGAGTGTCGTCCGCCTCAGGCGGACGACACTGCGTCAATAATGATTGACGCAGTCCAAAACTGTAGGAGGAAAAAAATGAATCATCAACCGTATCGCGAATGGATAGAGCTTGGGCTTTCGGACGAATTGAGCGCGCAGGAGCGCCTACAGCTTGAGACGCATCTCGTGTCGTGCGCGGAGTGCCGGACAGTCCGAGAGGAAATCCAATCGCTTCACGCCACTGTAACGAAAAATGCCGGTGTAGAGGTAACGGAGAGTCTTTTGATGGAAGCCCGCCAGCAATTCCGCGTCGCATTGCGCCACGAACGCACGAAAGTATCCGCGTGGCAGAAAGTGACCGAATTTGTCAATGCCGTGTTCGCCCCGCCGATGAAATTGGCGGCAGGCGGCGCGTTCATGCTTGCGCTTGGGTTCCTCGGCGGATATATGATGTTTTCTGGACAGTCGTCTCAGAACGGCAATTCTGTCACACAACAGATGACGGACGAGACGGAACTCACGCGCGGCGAATCTCAGGTCGCGAACGTCAAGTTTATAGACGGCGATCCGAGCGACGGGTCGATTGAGTTCAGCTTCGACGCAATCACGCCAGTGCAGGTGAAAGGAAGCCCCAACGACCCTGGCGTGCAGAACCTGCTCGTCAAGGCGTTGACGAACGAAGAGAATCCCGGCGTGCGCTTGCGTGCGGTGAGCGCAATGACCTCGCCGATGGTGAATATTCAATTTGGTAACACGGACGACCAGGTGAAGACGGCGCTGATTACCGCGATGAAGCGCGATGAAAACCCCGGCGTGCGTAAAGAAGCGCTCAAAGCATTGAGCAAGATGCCATTCGATGAAGATATCAAACAGGGATTAATCTCCGTCCTGTCGAACGACAAGAATGAAGGCATGCGTGTTGATGCGATCAACGTGCTGAGTTCTGCAAAAGGAGAATTAAAATCAACCGATGAAGAACTGCTGGATATGCTGCGGCAAAAAATCGAATCGGATAACAATGGATACGTCCGCCTTCGTGCGAGGGCGGTCTTACAGGAGGTGCGACAATGAAAAACATCATCACACTCGTTGCAGGGCTGATGCTGGTTGTGTCATCTGCGACGTTCGCTCAAAAGCGTGACCGCGAAACTCGAGGCGAGCGTTCCCAAACGTTCACGGTGGAAAAAGGCGGCCGTCTTGAAGTCAACGTCCGATCGGGAGACATCACTGTTACCCCGTCAAGTAAAAACGAAGTGACCGTCAATGCGGAAGGCATTAGCTCGGACGACCTGGATAAATTACTCATGTCGCAATCCGGGAATACGGTGAGGGTGGAATTCCGGCCGCGAAGCAGGAATTGGGACTGGGACGACGACAATTCACATTTTGATATCAGCGTACCGACGGACTTTAACGTGGACATCAAAACATCCGGCGGGAATTTGGAAATCAACGGCGCCATCAACGGAAGAATCGAAGGCTCTACGTCGGGCGGTGATATTATTCTCTCGGACGTTATCGGCACAGTCGATATGAGTACCTCCGGCGGCGATATTAAAGTCGGCAACATAAAAGGGAATGTGAAGCTCAGAACGTCCGGCGGCAACATTGATCTGCGTAAAGTAGACGGCGAGACGACGGTCAGCACGTCCGGCGGCGATATCCGTGTAGAGAGCGTCGGCAAGCGTTTGGATGCAAGCACCTCCGGTGGAGATATTGATGTCGGTGAAGTCGGCGGCGAGGCAAGGCTCTCAACGTCTGGCGGAGATGTGACGGTCGGAAAAGTCTCCGGCGACGCGCGTCTCTCGACTTCCGGCGGCAATGTGGAGCTACGCGGCGCAAGCGGAACGGTGGTAGCGAAAACATCGGGTGGGGATATCATTCTCGAAAACATTACAGGCTCGATTGACGCAAAAACGTCCGGCGGTGATATCCGCGCTGAACTTATTCCGAGCGGAAAAGGCTCCAGCCAACTCGTCTCGGCGGGCGGCGATATTAAACTCTACATCCCGGAAAACGCCAAAGCGACGATTGAAGCAATTATCCGGGTTGACGACCGGTGGGGCAGGTCGCGCAGTCGCCGGGATAAGTATGAAGTGAAGTCCGACTTCAAATCTGACACGTACGACGATCGCGAAGATGATATCCGGGCAACATATATCTTGAACGGCGGCGGAGAACGGATTACACTGGAAACCGTAAACTCGAATATTGAGATTCGGAAGAAGAGGTAGTCAAAAAAGCAGTATCGTAGCAAACAAAGAACCGCACTAACGTGCGGTTTTTTTTTGTGTACCAGGGATTTCCGTTTGAATCTCTACTTTTCTTCTTGTATTTTAAATACTTCTTCGCAACTGCGTCACATGTTTTTTGATACCTTCATTTTGCTATATAGGTGCTTATGAAGAGAGTCCTCTTATGTTTGTTGATGCCTTGCGCACTGTGGGCGGGCAAGGGCGAAAAAAAGGCTGTTGCCGTGCGCACGGCCGTAGCGCCAAGGATTGACGGTGTGCTCAATGAATCTGTGTGGAGTTTGGCGCAGGCAGTGACCGATTTTACACAGCGTGACCCGAACGAAAGCGCCCCGGCGACGGAACGGACGGAAATCCGTATTCTCTATGACGACGAGGCGCTATACTTTGCTTGCATGATGTACGATTCCGACCCATCGAAGATCGTCGCCCGGCTTGCGCGCCGGGACGGTGATTTCGAATCCGACGCACTTGGCATCCACATTGACAGTTATCACGACCACCAGACGGCATTTTTCTTTCTGGTGAATGCCGCCGGTGTCAAGGTCGATATTCTGCAATACAACGACGCCCAGAATGAGGATGGTTCGTGGGATCCGGTATGGGATGTAGAAACGCGCATCACAGACGAAGGCTGGATTGCCGAGATCAAAATTCCGTTCGCCATGCTTCGGTTTTCCGAACAAGCGGAAATGGAATGGGGTATTCAATTTATTCGGCATATTACCCGCAAACAAGAGGATGCATACTGGTCGTTGGTACGAAAGAGCGAAAGCGGCTTCGTCTCGAAATTCGGTCACCTCGTTGGAATAAAAGATATTCCTTCGCCGACCCATCTCGAAATCATCCCGTACGCGGTCAACACCAACCGGCTGCTCCCGAAATCGAATGCGTATCCCGATGGACGCGACCTTGGCGGCAACGCGGGCTTCGACTTGAAATTCCGCCCTTCGAGCTGGCTGACGGTGGATGCGACGTTCAACCCGGATTTCGGCCAGGTGGAAGCCGACCCGGCTGTGCTGAACCTTTCAACGTTCGAAACGTTCTATCCGGAGAGGCGTCCCTTTTTTATTGAAGGCGTCCAGATTTTGAAGTTCACGACATTCGGCGATGAATTTGGTCCCGGTTTATTTTACTCGCGCCGTGTTGGCAAGTCGCTTCGCGCACAAGCACCCTCGGAGGGGGGATATTTTGAGGATGAGCCGCGGTTTGCGACGATTCTCGGCGCCGCGAAAATTTCCGGAAAGACTTCAAGCGGGCTTTCATTGGGTGTCCTCGAAGCGGTGACGCAAGAGGAAAGAGTGACGTTTGTTGACTCGGCGAGCCAACGATCCGACCGTGTTGTAGAACCGCTCGTGAATTACAGTCTAGTGAGGCTCAGGCAGGATTTCTGGGAGAACTCCAACGCCGGCATGATTGTCACGAGTGTGAACCGGGAAGACCGTGTACCTGCGATGACTGCGGGCGTTGATTGGAGGCTGAGGTTCATGGAAAACGAATACCAGATGAGCGGTTTTTTTGCCGGGTCGCGTACAACATTGGGGGGACCGCTGCAAGAGGGTACGGCGGGAAGATTTTCGTTCAATAAAATCGGAGGCAAACACTGGAGAGGATTTTTCTCAACCGATTTTACATCGAAAAAGTTTAATATCAATGACATGGGATTTTTCAGAAGGCCGAACGACTATGGGTATGTTGCCCAGGTACTGTACCGCGACGACGTGCCGGACGAGTGGAAGCGACAGTGGAATGTGAGCTTGTTCTTCCATGACCGTTTGACGTTTGACGATATCGTGCTATTTAGGCAGATTCAGGCGGCCGGGTATTTCCAACTTCATAATTTTTGGGAATTCGATCTTAGTATCCAACATGATTTTGGAGAGCACGACGATCGCGAAACTCGCGGAAACGGTTTGTTTCGAAAGCAGAAAGTGTGGCAAGCAAACTTCAAAATTGAGTCGGACTCGCGGCAACTTGTTGTTACAGAGTTATCCCTCGGAGTTGCGCAGGATTCTCGCTCGGCGACGTGGATCAACCCGCAAATAGCATTAGAACTAAAGCCGGCATCGTCTGTGACTATGCAGGTTTTTCTGGGGTATCAACATTACGAGAAACTCTTCGCGTGGGTCGCGAACGAACCAGACATTACGCTCCCCACCGGAATGTACAGCATCTTTGCCGAACGAACGACAACGGAATGGGATCTGACGACGCGCGGAACGTTTGTCTTCACGCGCGACCTGACGCTGCAACTGTACCTCCAGCTCTTTTTTGCACAGGGCAAGTTTGAGAACTACCAGCGCAGGCTTGGAGAGGATAGCTATGAGCCTATTGCGTACCAGCAGCCCGATTTTAACGAGCTTTCGTTTAACTCGAATGTCGTGCTCAGGTGGGAGTATCTCCCCGGCAGCACGGCGTACCTTGTGTGGTCGCAGGCGCGAAAGGGGAACTACGGGCGGTACGACACGCCATTCTGGGATAACTTCTCGAATACCTTTTCATTGCCGATGGAAAACGTTTTGCTGTTGAAAGTGAGTTACTGGTGGAGCATGTAGTGGAGCCGCGAGAACTGAAAAAGGGAGCCGAACTGCAACTGCATATCGCCGATGCCGCGTTTGAGGGCAAAACCGTCAGTCGTTTAGACGGGTTTGTTATTTTTATCGAAGGGGGTGTGCCGGGCGATCTGGTGACCGCTCGAATCACAAAAGTGAAGAAGGCGTACGGCGAAGCCCGCGTCGTGCGCATCGAAGAGCCTTCGCCGTTGCGCGTAGACCCGCGGTGCGCGTACTTCGGAACGTGCGGCGGTTGTAAATGGCAGAGCGTCGGGTACGCTACACAGCTTCAGTTCAAGCAACAGCATGTTGTCGACGCATTTGAACGCATCGGCGGATTTACAGACCTTCCGATGCTCCCGATTATCGGCGCGGAGGAAATATACTTCTACCGCAATAAAATGGAGTATTCGTTTTCAGACAAGCAGTGGTTGGATGAAGCAAGTCATTCTGAGCAAGTGCAACGAGCGAAGAATCCCGTCGATGATGGGATGCTTCGCTCCGCTCAGCATGACAGCAACAAATCCGAGATTTTCTTGGGTCTTCACGTTCCCCAACGCTACGATAAAGTGCTGGATATAACCGAATGCCATCTCCAGTCGCAAGTTTCCAACCGTATTCTCAATGCGACTCGCGCCTTTGCACGCGAAAGCAAACTTCCCGTATACGACTCAGATTCAAACGCCGGATACTTCCGCTTTCTTGTCATTCGGCAAAGCACCCGTACCGACGAAGTGATGGTGAACCTCGTCACGTTTGAGGACAAGCCTGATGTGATGACACAGTACACCCGTGCACTGCAATCTGTCGTTCCGGAAGTCACGACAATAGTGAATACGGTGAATGCTAAAAAAGCTCAAATTGCGTTTGGAGAAGTAGAAAAGACTTACTTCGGTGACGGAGTCATTCACGAGCGGCTGGGAACGCATGTGTTTACCATTTCAGCGAGTTCGTTTTTTCAAACGAACACGGCGCAAGCGGAACGGCTGTACGGCGTTGCAACATCGTTTGCCGATGTGAAACGGAGCGAGGTCGTGTGGGACTTGTATTCTGGAACCGGGTCTATAGCGCTGTTTCTCTCTGATTCAGCGAAAGAAGTCGTGGGGATCGAATCGGTGGAGAGCGCAGTGCGAGACGCCAAGCGCAATGCCACCGCAAACGGCGTGCAGAATTGTCAATTTATCTTGGGCGACTTGAAAGACCGACTGACGAAGGATGCCGGGTGGATGGCTTCACACGCGAAGCCGGACGTCATGATCATCGACCCGCCCCGTAGCGGAATGCATCAGCAGGTCGTTGAAGAAATTCTTAACCTAGCCCCCGGACGCATTGTGTATGTCAGTTGCAACCCGACGACACAAGCGAGAGACGTGAAACTATTGTGTGCGAGCAACTATAAGCTCGTGAAGCTCCAGCCTGTCGATATGTTTCCTCACACCTACCACATCGAAAATGTAGCCCTCCTGCATCGAGCCTAAATCCCCTTTAATAAATCAGCGACGCAACTGCAGTCTCATTGATAATTCGTACGTATTGTTTTCATAGCTTAATTCGAGGTCGGGACCTGATGAGGGATGAAGGGAAAAAGAGCCCCACTCATGATTCAGCATAAATCGCATCGGCAGAGTGGAAAAGCCGAACGTGTTCTGCGTGATCTCGACTTCTGCATCCATCTTGAAGCTTAATGATTTTCCCGGCAGAATGACGGCACGCGATTCGTTGAAAAAGTGTTGCTGTGAGTAGATGGAATTTTGAAACTCGGATTGCGTCTTCGTGTAATTGATGACAAATTGTTGCGAAAAAGGTGTATTCCCAATATTTTCGACCAGGAATTCAAACTCGTATGTTGCCTCTAGTACTCCTCCCCGCGGACGGTTGAATTTCGGTGAGGAAGTTGGCGCCCTGTAAGTGACTTTTTTAATAATAAGGTCCGGGAGCGGGCGTGTGTCTGCTACTACGTTGGGGACCGGCGCGGTGCTCCGGCATGACCACAGGTAGCATACACAGAAAAGAATGAAGACGGTGCGCATGGGAACAATCCCTTCACGGTGGTACGTACATACTCGCTCGAAAATAAATCACTTCAACATAAAATACAAGAGGAGGCTAAAAAAGCCTCCTCTTGAAATAACAGCATCAACACCGTATCACGGAATCGGGAACGGCGAGATCTTGTTGTTTGCAAGAACCCGATTCATATCGACATCAATCGTTACCACCGTCCCGGAGGTTGTAAATTTATCCATTCCGTCAGCTGCCGGAATATGGCTCGGGACGACGGTGGTGGTTCCAGGGTCGCCTTCGACGATCTTCGCGTTCGTTTCCTCCTCGCGCTTCATCATGGGGAGACGAATACCGAGGTCGCTCATACGCCGGCCCTCGGCAAAAAAGATTTCCTGCCGAAGGAGGTACAACACCCGGTGATGGTCCGCAACGCTCACAAGGGCATCCACTTCTGCCGCGGTAACGCTGGTGTTGGAGACCTGTTTGATCGTCACAGTGCTTCCAGCGCGCTGTTTCACCAGCCCCGCTACTTCGGGAGCCGTCGCATCAGCCTTAACTGTTATCGCGTTGTTGTTCGGCCGGTTGGTGCGCGGGTCGACGTCCGTGAACTGCACCGTTGTCCTTCCATTGTCAGTTCCCGTTGCCAGAGTGATGGCGTCCTTCATCCGCGTTTTCGCCGTGGCAAGGTCGTTATCCGAAATCGCAACCTCGGCCAGGATCAGGTACATCTCCTCGGCCTTCAAGACCGCGATGGGAGAGGTGCCGACTGAGCTGGTATACTTCGGGTCCA
>DASWKY010000036.1:0-4626 GCA_036396395.1 Bacteroidota bacterium
GTTCGCTGAAGAAAAATACTCCGCTGACAATTGAGAATAACAACACAGCCCCGGCAAGTTCAAACGTGTGCGAGGGTTTTCGTGCTACCGATGTCTGGTCATCCGGCTTTTTAGCAGTGCGTTGATTTCGTCTATACAACATGACCGCCCATATAAAGAGTAAGAGCGACGCCGACACTGTCGCCCAACGGTACAGCAACAGCTGCCCTTCTATCTGCATGGTCTCATCGTACGTGATGCCCGGAAAGAATCCGATAATCGGGTTGAACGCGAAAATTTGGGGGCGCGTAAAGGTGACAAATACGATGTGCACGAGGGTCAGTAAATATAGAAATGTGAAATACGTTTTCTTCCAATGGAGAGAGGAAACAGCAATAAGCAATGCCGCCGAACTGCAAAACAGAACGCCGGGCAGGACGAGCAGTCCGTAGAACATCAATCCCTGCGAGAAGGAGCAGTTCTTCACCACCAGAGCGTTGGCGGACATTAATGCGACTGGAAGAAGGCACAGAATCACAAGAAAAGCGGCAAGCGTTTTAAGATAGTGCCAGAAGCGTTCGTCGTGGGAAGGGACGCCAGGTTGACTGCCGCCGTGCCGGACCCAGAGTGAAATCGCCCCAATACCGGCGAGAAATCCAGCCGCTATCGCCGTGAGCGCGGAAAACTCGAAACCAAGGTAATTAAAAAGAGGAATCTGCGAACAGACGAGACTATACAGAACGACGACTGCAAGCGGGGCTTTCGGGAGACGCATGCCGTGAAGGAATGTGAAAACGCTCATGAGAGGACATTAATACTCTTCACCTGTTACGCGCTGAATATCGGCGCCAAGCGAGGCAAGTTTTTTCTCGATTGATTCATAGCCGCGGTCGAGATGATAGACGCGCAAGACTTCGGTTGTGCCCGATGCCACAAGCCCCGCGAGAATGAGCGACGCGCTTGCGCGCAGGTCGGTGGACATCACCTTTGCGCCGGTTAATTTCTCAACGCCGACGATGGTTGCAACATTTTCTTTGACGGTAATATTCGCGCCGAGGCGGGTCAGCTCAGGCACGTGCATGAACCGGTCGGTATAAATCGTTTCCGTCACCACCGACGTGCCCCTCGCAAGCGTCATCAGCGCAATCCACTGCGCCTGCATGTCGGTGGGAAAACCGGAGTAGATCGAGGTCGTCGCGTTCACCGGTATTATTTTTTCCGGCGGCTCAATGTCAATGAAATCTTTGCCCAGTGTAAGCCGCGCGCCCGCGTCTTCCAACTTCGACGTTACCGCCGTAAGATGCGCCGGATTACAGCGTTCGAGCCGGACTTTACCACCCCGCTTCCCCGCGAGCGCGGCGGCGGTCAGGAATGTCCCCGCCTCTATGCGGTCGGAAATGGTCGTAACGTCGGCGGGATGCAGTTCGTCCACCCCTTCAATTTCCACATGATTCGTGCCGATGCCGTGAATCTTCGCGCCCATGGTCACTAAAAATTCGCCGAGCGAGGTTATTTCCGGCTCCATCGCCGCATTGTCGATAATGGTCGTGCCTTTCGCGAGCACCGCCGCCATCATCACGTTTCCCGTCGCACCGACACTGGAGATGTCGAATACAATCCGTGCGCCGTGCAGTTTTTTCGCCTTCGCAATGATATAGCCGGCATCGAGGTCAATCTCCGCTCCCAACTTTCTCAATCCTTCGATATGCAGGTTTACTGGCCGGGGACCCCATGCACAGCCGCCGGGAAGCGACACATGTGCCGAGCCGTAGCGCGCCACGAGGGGACCCAGTACGTAAATCGACGCGCGCATTTTCTTGACGTGCTCGTATGGTGCTTCGTAGTTCGTGATGCGCGAAGAATCTACGGAAATCTCATGGTTCCTATGCCCAATGGATACGCCCATTGACTCGAGTAGGCGCGACATCGTCGTAATATCGCGGAGCAAGGGCGAATTGTGGATTGTATACGAACCGGGCGCAAGGATGGTCGCGGGCATCAACGCGAGCAGAGCATTTTTCGCTCCGCTGATTTGCACCGTGCCGCTTAACGGCTTTCCGCCGCGAATGACGAATTTATCCAAAACTCAGTTTCCCGTTACAAGTTGCAGTTGGTCGTTACTTACTGAAACATATCTCGCATGAATATAACCGTAAATGGAGTGAAAGGCAAAGAACAAGAAAACATGAATCAAATTGCAGAACCATGCTAAAGAATTCATTCCACATCCGTACTCCGAAATCCGAATACTTTTTTCCCGCTTGTCTTTCGTTCATTTTTTCCCTACACTTTTGAGGTCTGATTCAAACCTCATATCGCACATCTACTAACCCGAGTACCAATACCGTGCCCGTTCAAGTCATTGTAGGCGCCCAGTGGGGCGATGAAGGAAAAGGAAAAGTTGTCGACCACCTGAGCGAGCACGTCGACATCGTCGCCCGCTATCAGGGGGGAGCGAATGCCGGGCATACCGTCGTCATTCCCACGAAAACGAAGAATGGCGTTTCCGAGCAAGAGTACGTCCTGCACCTTATTCCTGCGGGAATTTTCCACAAACGCGTCACGTGCGTGATCGGCAACGGCGTCGTAATTGACCCCGTCGCGCTGATGGCGGAAATCGACCAGTTGAAATCCGCCGGCATTAATATCGACGGCAGACTGCTCATCAGCCACAACGCGCATTTGATTATGCCCTACCATAAACTGCTCGATTCTATCCGTGAGCAGGGCGAGAATAAAATCGGCACAACCGGACGCGGCATCGGTCCTGCGTATATTGATAAATACATGCGCACGGGTATCCGGGTTGTCGATTTGCTGAACCGCGACGTGTTGTGCAAAAAACTGAAGCAGAACATCGAAGAAAAGAACCAGTTGTTGAGCGAGATTTATCATTCGAAAAAACTCGACGTCGACGCCATCATCAACGAGTATCAGGAATTCGATAAAAAAATTGATCCGTACGTTACGGATACATCGGATTTTCTGAACAGCGCACTCCGAAAAAAGAAAAAAATTCTTGCCGAAGGCGCTCAGGGAGCCTTACTGGACGTCGACCATGGCACCTACCCGTACGTCACATCCTCCAGTCCCACGAGCGGCGGCGCATGCACAGGGCTGGGGATACCGCCGCAAGCGGTCACATCGGTACTCGGCATCGTCAAAGCATATTCCACGCGCGTCGGTAATGGACCCTTCCCGACGGAACAACTGAACGAGACCGGCGAGCGACTCCGTGCCACCGGCGGGGAATACGGCGCAACGACCGGGCGCCCCCGGCGCTGCGGCTGGCTGGATATGGTAAGTCTGAAATATTCCATCCGCATCAACGGCATTGAAAAACTTGCCGTCACGAAATTGGACGTGCTGGATCAGTTCGATGAAATTAAGGTTTGCACCGGGTACACACTTGACGGCAAAAAACTTGACCGGTTCCCATCCGACCTTACATCGTTAGAGACGGTTGAGCCGGTGTACCGGACATTCCCCGGCTGGAAAACAACGACGTCGGATATCCGGCGCTACCGCGACTTACCGCCCAAAGCGCGGAAATACATCGAAGCCATCGCCTCTCTCTCCGACGCAGAGATCTGGATGATCTCCATCGGTGCACGCCGCGACCAAACTATTTGGTTCCGCTAAGATGCCTCCCACACAAACAGATATTCTCACTTCTAAAACGGCTATCCCGCAGGCGAGCAACGTCAAAGTGGCATTGCTCATTCTCGCGTTTGTCATTGTCGGGTCTACGCTCTGGTACACGCACACGCTCGTCGAACAGCTTCAGAAAAAAGAAAAGGACGTCGCCGATTTGTACGCCCGCTCGCTTCAGTACTTGGCTGACCCGCTTACGCCGGAAGGCGATTACAGTTTCGTGCTCAACGAAATTGTCGGCGCCATCGATTTTCCCGTCATCCAAACCGACGCTCACGACGAGCCGATCTGGGATTATAAGCAGAACACCAAGAACGTCGCGCTCGACACCCTGTTATCTCGTGACGAACAACGCGCATACCTGAAAAGCCTTATCGTTCTGATGGACGAATACAACTCGCCCATTAAGGTCTCTATCCAGGATACGATCGTGTTAAGTTATATTCATTACGGCGAATCGCCGCTCATCACGCGCTTGCGGTGGCTTCCGTATGTTGAATTTTCCTTTGTCGCGATTTTCATCTTTATCGGGTATATGAGTTTCAGCTATATCAAGCGGAGCGAAGAAAGCAACATTTGGGTCGGGATGGCGCGGGAAGCCGCGCACCAGCTCGGCACGCCGATTTCGAGCATGATGGGCTGGGTGGAGCTACTGAAGCACGAGTTGAGCGACAACGACCGCACCAGTAGTACCCTGCGCGATATGGAAAATGATATCGCCCGACTGCAGAAAATCGTTGAGCGTTTTTCGAAAATCGGCTCCAAACCAGACCTGAAAGACGAAAATTTACTTGATATTATCGAAAAAGTCGTGCAGTACTACCAGCGGCGCATCCCTCAATCCGGTAAAAAGGTGCACATTATAATTCCATCATCCATGCCGATCTTTGCCAAGGTGAACCGCGAACTCTTCGAATGGGTGCTGGAAAACCTTGTCAAGAACGCGCTGGACGCCATTGAGCGGGGAGAGGGAAAAATTACCATCGTTGTCGG
>DASWKY010000037.1:0-1636 GCA_036396395.1 Bacteroidota bacterium
GGAAGCTCGGAGTTATACTTCGGAAAATTGATGTCCCTCGATATGGTCACGAAAGAAGTAGATGCGGTGACGGCTGACCAAATTCTTGAGCTGGCACAGGAGCTGTTCGACCCCGGCAAATTCTCAACCATTATTTTCAACCCTGCGGATAAAACCCACGCCATTCAGTCGAAGTCATATTACTAATCAAGAGTACTCCCATGAACACGACGAAGATGGACGAAATTATTGAAGAAGTTGGAACGACCGTCTCTATCTCTCGGCGGACAAGGGCAATGCAGGCTTCGCCGATACGCAAGCTTGCCTCACTTGCCGACGAAAGAAAGAAGAAGGGGATCAAAGTCTATCATCTGAATATTGGGCAACCCGACCTGCGAACCCCCGAAGCAGTGTTTCAGGCAATTCGCGACCTGAACCTTCCGACAATCTCATACGCGCCCTCGAACGGATTACCGCAAGCGTTAACGGCATGGAAGAATTACTTTTCGCATAACGGCATTCATGTCGATGAGAAAGAAATTATCGTCACGACGGGCGGCTCGGAGGCGATTATTTTTGCTCTCTGCGCTGTCTGCGATACGGACGACGAAGTCATCGTCTTTGAACCGTTCTACACAAACTACAACGGTTTTGCGAGCATCGCCAATATTAGGCTTCAGCCTGTCTCGCTTTCGATTAAGAACGGTTTCCACTTGCCGAACATAGAGGAAATTGAGAGACACATAACCCCGAAGACAAAAGCTATTCTTATCTGTAACCCGAACAATCCGACAGGGACGGTGTATTCACGCGAGGAGATTCAACGCCTCGTAACGCTCTGCCAGCGCCACAATCTTTTCTTCCTCTCCGATGAAGTGTATCGCGAATTCGCGTACGGTGAACGTGCCACCAGCGTAATGGATTTTGCGGAAATTCGTGACAGGGCGGTTCTCCTCGATAGTTGTTCAAAACGATTCAATGTGTGCGGGTCGCGCATCGGCGCTTTCGTAAGCCACAACACGGAACTCATGCAAGCCGTGTCGAAGCTCGCTATGGCGCGCTTATCCGTAGCAAGCATTGAGCAACTCTCGCTTGTGCCGCTGTTAAACTCGCCCGAACAGTACACCAAGCCGATTGTTGAAGAATTCCATCGCAGGCGCGACGCCGTCTGTGCAGGCTTAAAGACCATTCCCGGTGTAACTTCGTATACGCCCGAAGGAGCATTCTACATTGTGATTGGATTGCCTGTAGAGAACGCTGACCATTTTTCGCGTTGGCTGATAGAGGAATATGAGGACAACAAAGAAACGGTCCTGTTAGCTCCTGCAAATGGATTTTATGCTTCCCCCAACAGTGGAAACAATGAGGTGCGATTAGCGTTCATGCTAAACATTGATGACCTCAAACGCTCGCTTGAAATTCTTCGTACGGCACTCGAAACATACAAGAAACACTCGTCCTAACCTATGGCTAAAATTTCAATTGACGGTAACGAGTACGACGTTGACCCGAAACTGACCGTCATTCAGGCGGCGGAACAGCGGGGGATTGAGATTCCGCATTTTTGCTGGCACCCGAAATTATCCGTTGCCGGCAATTGCCGAATGTGCTTGGTAGAAATTGAGAAAATACCCAAGCTGGCGATTGCGTGCTCGAC
>DASWKY010000038.1:0-6806 GCA_036396395.1 Bacteroidota bacterium
AATGGCGACGGGCGAGGGGAAGACTCTTGTTTCAACCTTTCCGGCATATCTCAATGCATTGTCGGGCAGAGGAGTCCATATTGTCACGGTCAACGATTACCTTGCGTTGCGTGACAGTCTGTGGGTTGGGAAAGTGCACGAGTTTCTCGGTTTGAAAGTCGGTTGCATTCTTCAGCAAATGGACCCGCCGCACCGGCGTGTCCAATACGCGGCAGACATTACTTACGGAACGAATAACGAATTCGGCTTCGACTATCTTCGCGACAACATGGTGTCCACTCCCGAAGAAATGGTACAGCGTGGGCACAATTATACGATTGTGGACGAAGTGGATTCCGTATTGATTGACGAAGCCCGCACACCGTTGATTATCAGCGGTCCCGTGGCTGTGGAAGACCACAAGTTCAATGAAATGAAGCCGCACATCGAGCGGCTTGTCAATGCGCAGAAAAACCTCGTTGCGACAGTTCTTACCGAAGCCGAGCATTTATTAGCTCAGGAGAAAACCAAAGAAGCGGGTGTGCCCCTCCTGCGTGCGCACCGAGGATATCCCAAAAACAAAAAGCTTTTGAAGTTTTTCTCTGAACCCTCCAATAAAACACTCGTCCAGGAAACGGAAAAGATTTACCTGCGTGACCAGGAAAACCGCATGCACGAAATCGATGATGAGTTATACTTCAGCATCGATGAAAAATCGCGCGTCATTGACTTGACGGAAAAGGGACGAGAATTTCTTGCGCAGGCATTTCCGGGCAAGGATAAGGATTTATTCATTATTCCGGACATCGGCACAGAATATAGCCATATCGAAAATGATTCAACGCTCACACCTGAACAGCACCAGCAGAAGAAAGACCAAGTCAACAAACTGTTTGCAGAACGCAGTGACCGCATTCATACCATTCTCCAACTGCTCAAAGCGTATTGCCTCTACGAAAAGGACGACGAGTACGTTGTCTCCGACGACGGGAAAGTGATGATTGTCGACGAGTTTACCGGACGAATGTTGCCCGGAAGGCGCTACTCGGAGGGGCTTCACCAGGCAATTGAAGCAAAGGAGGGCGTGAAGGTCGAACGCGATACTCAAACGCTCGCCACCGTGACGCTCCAGAACTATTTCCGGCTGTACAAAAAAATCTCCGGCATGACGGGAACTGCGGAAACCGAGGCATCGGAATTTTTCGAGATTTACAAGCTTGACGTTACGGTCATTCCGACGAACAAGCCGATGGTACGTCAGGATTTTGACGACCACATTTATAAAACAAAACGCGAAAAGTTTAATGCGGTGCTTGTAGAGATTGAGGAGATGCGGAAAGTGAATCGCCCGACTCTCGTTGGAACGACAAGCGTCGAAGTCTCCGAGACCATCAGCCGCATGTTGAAGCGGAAGGGCATTCCGCACAATGTGTTGAACGCCAAACAGCACCAGCGCGAGGCGGAAATTATCGCGCACGCTGGACTACCCGGCGCGGTCACCATTGCGACCAACATGGCGGGTCGCGGTACGGATATTAAGTTAGGCGCGGGAATCGCGCAGGCCGGCGGTTTGCATATCATCGGAACTGAACGCCACGAAGCCCGGCGCATCGACCGGCAGTTGCGAGGCCGCGCAGGCAGACAAGGAGACCCGGGTTCGTCGCAATTTTTCCTTTCCCTCGAAGATGATTTAATGCGGCTTTTCATCAGCGAGCGCGTCGCACGCGTCATGGAGCGCATGGGATTGAAAGATGGCGAAGTTATCCAACATCCGATGATCACCAAATCGGTTGAGCGTGCGCAGAAAAAGGTGGAGGAGAATAATTTCGGCATCCGAAAGCGTTTGCTGGAGTATGACAACGTGATGAACCAGCAGCGCGAAGTTATCTATTCACGTCGTCGCCACGCGTTGCTTGGCGAACGTTTGCGTGATGACATCATGGATATGGTTCGGGATATCGCCGCCAAGGTCGCTGAACAGTATTATCCAGATGGCAATTTGGACGGGTTGCGGAATGAAGTCCGGACACGGTTTCTCGTTGACCTGCAACTGACGCCTGAGCAATTCCAGCAGTTTGGAGAGGACGGCGTTGGCGACGCTGTGGTGAAAGCGAGCGAGGAATTCTATCGCCGCAAAGAAGAACAGCTTGGTCCTGAGATGATGGCAATGCTCGAAAAAATGGCAACGCTTCAAGTGATAGACACAAAATGGCGCGACCATTTACGTGAAATGGACGATTTGAAAGAAGGCATCCATCTGCGCGGGTATGGACAAAAAGACCCGCTCGTCGAGTATAAAACCGAAGCCTTCAAAATGTTTATGGAGTTGATGGAATTGATTGCGGATGAAGTCGTTCGCATCGTGTACACGTACTTCCCCGAGCGTCCGGAACAATTGCCAGCTCAACGCCAGCGACAGCCCCTGCGCCGTCAAGACATGGTGATGACGCACGAGTCGGCGTTAGGCGCAGGATTTCAGGGAAACCGCGAAGCGATGCCAGCCGGCGGGGGACAGCCGCAACAGGCTGGACCGCTTCCCGGCAAGCCGCAACCGATACGGGTAAGCGAAAAAGTCGGCCGCAACGACCCCTGTCCATGCGGGAGCGGGAAGAAGTATAAGAACTGCCACGGAGCTTCGTAAATGAAGAAAGTCGAAGCAATCATCCGTCCGTTCAAACTTGATGATGTGCGTGAAGCGCTTTCCGAAATCGGCGTACGCGGCATGACCTTAACGGAGGTGAAAGGATACGGAAGACAAAAGGGGCACACGGAAACCTATCGCGGAGCGGAATACAAGATTGATTTTTTGCCGAAGATAAAAATTGAAATCATTGCGAAAGATTCCATGGTTGAACATATCGTGTCCACCATCCTTAAAGCGGCGAAGACGGGAGAGGTCGGAGACGGGAAGATTTTCGTGTATGCAGTGGAAGACGTCATTCGCGTTCGTACGGAAGAATCGGGTGAAGATGCGGTCTAATCATTTCTTGACAAGCGTTCTGAGGGAGGGTACCCATCAGGACGCATTTTTGTGTACGTACGTATGACTACCGGCGAGCAAGCATTTCGGGCAGGATATGTGGCGATTGTCGGCGAGCCGAATGTCGGCAAATCCACGCTGTTGAATGCATTGCTGAAACAGAAAATTTCCATTGTCGCGAAAAAACCGCAAACGACGCGCCAGCGTGTTCTGGGCATCTTAAGCGATGAACATGCGCAAATTATTTTTCTCGACACGCCCGGATTGCTGAAGCCCAAGTACCTTCTCCACGAGCGTATGATGCGACATGCAGAAACGGCGCTTCAGGATGCGGACGTTATTCTTGTCATGATCGACGTTTCACGCGGGACAGAGCTTCCCGAAGCCGTAGAACAGCTTGTGCTTAAAAAATTCAGTTCGAAGCCACTTTTTCTTCTCATAAATAAAGTAGATACCATAGACAGAGGGGACGTGTTGCCGATGATTGCGGAATTTGCAACAAGGAATCTGTTTCAGGAAATCTTTCCCATTTCTGCGTTGAAAAAAGAAAACCTCGATGATTTAACCGCGACGATAAGCCGTGCGATGCCCGTCCACGAACCCTTCTACCCGACGGATATCATCAGCGAACAGCCGGAACGATTTTTTGTGGCGGAATTCGTTCGGGAGAAAATTTTCGAGCAATTCAGGGATGAAATTCCCTATTCCACTGCCGTGGAAGTACAGGAATTCAAGGAACGGGAAGCCGGGAAAACATTCATTTTAGCCGACATCATTGTTGAACGGGATTCACAAAAGGGGATATTGATCGGTAAAAATGGAGAAGCTCTTAAAAACATAGGGCAGCGCGCAAGAAAGGAAATCGAATTATTTCTCGACCGGCCGGTATTTCTAGAACTTCACGTCAAGGTTGGCGAACAATGGCGAGAAAATGAACAGTGGCTTAAACGTTTGGGCTATAACCCCGAAGGTTAGTTTTTCATTGTCACTCACACTCACTAAAAGAACCCTTATTCTCTATGGCTGATATAAGTCCGTTTCGCGGTTGTCTTTACAATCAATCAAAAGTCAATATCCAGGAAGTTGTCGCGCCGCCGTACGACGTTATTTCTCCCGAGCATCAAGCCCGGCTCTACGATGCGAGTCCGTATAATGTCGTGCGCCTGATATTAGGGCGTGAGGAAGATCGTTATAGTTCTGCCGCGAAACATTTTATTGAATGGCAGAAAGATCAGATTCTAATCAGGGATACCCAGCCGTCAATGTATGTGCTTCACCAGCGGTTTGTTGACCCTGACGGGAAAGAGGTTACGCGCAAGGGTTTTATCGCCCTATGCCGTCTGGAAGAATTTGAGAAAAAGATTGTGCTCCCGCATGAAAAAACAATGGCGAAACCGCGGGAAGACCGGTTGAAATTATTCAAAGCGACCGGGACAAATCTCAGCCAGATATTCTCGCTGTATGCCGACCCCGGCAAGGAAATCGACCAGGTTCTTAACGGCACTGCAAAGGCACAGCCACTTGCCAGTGTCCTTTACGAGGACGTTGAAAATTTGTTATGGCGGTTACAAGACCATAACGCACATGAAGTGATACGACAATTCATGTCTGATAAACAGCTGTTCATAGCCGACGGGCATCATCGGTACGAAACAGCATTGGCGTACAGGGATTCCATGCGCGCCGGCAATCCAAAGCATACAGGCAATGAACCGTATAATTTCATCATGATGTTTCTGACAAACATCGACGATGAAGGGTTAGTCATTTATCCGACGCACCGGCTCGTTCATTCGTTACAACAATTCAACGGCGAGGCATTTCTCAAACAGCTTGAGGAACATTTTATCGTTCGCGATCTAAAAGATTATAGTGGATTGCATGAAGGGATGAAATCAAGCTCTGGGCCTGCATTCGGCGTTGCGTTGCAGGGTTATCCTATGCTTTATCTCGTAACATTAAAACCGGCTCCCACACCGCTGGAAATGATTAAAGAAGATGTGCCTGCCGAGGTGAAAGAGTTGGATGTGACGATTCTCCATACGTTAATTGTTAAGGACCTTCTGGGGATTTCAGTAGAGGCGCAGGAGCAGAAAACGCATTTGGACTACATAAAAGACGCGCGTCATGCTCTTGAAGCCGTCGAAAACAGCAAAGCTCAGCTTGCATTTTTGATGAATCCGACAAAGATTGACCAAGTACGCACTGTTGCGAGGGCAGGCTATACCATGCCTCAGAAATCAACGTACTTTTTCCCGAAACTTCTCTCCGGCTTTGTGGTCAATAAACTGGTGGACTGAGAGTCAGCATGTTTAAATCTATCGCACATATTGGAGTTGCAGTACAGGATATGGAATCTGCAACAGAACTATTCCAAAAACTCTTCGGAAAAGCCCCCGACCACACGGAGAATATTCCCGACCAAAAAGTATCAACCGTCATGTTTCACATCGGTGAAACAGCAGTCGAATTGACTGCGGCGACCGATACGGAATCTCCCATTGCCCGGTTCATCGAAAAACGAGGCGAGGGGGTACACCACATTTCATTCGTTGTCGATGATATTGAAGCCGAACTCAAACGTCTGCAACAGCTCGGCTTTCAACTCATTGACGAACAGCCACGAAAAGGCGCGGATAATTACCGCGTAGCGTTTTTACACCCCAAGTCCACCAACGGCGTGCTCATTGAAATCAGTCAAAAGGCGAGCTGAGCGAGATGACCGGCGAGCACGAACACAAGCTTAGCCTCCGTGCAAGCGAGCTTACCCTTACCGATAAGTTAGAGTCGCTTCCTGCAAACCCCGGCGTCTATCAGTTTAAGAATGCCGACGGCAAGGTGATTTACGTCGGCAAAGCGCAGAATTTACGTTCGCGCGTGCGGCAGTATTTTCAAAAATCACGTACTGCAGACCCCAAAATCGATGTAATGGTAGAAAAAATTGCGGACGTGGAATTGATCGTTACCGATTCAGAAATAGAAGCGCTTATCCTCGAAGCAAACCTCATTAAGAAGTTAAAACCGCGTTACAATGTTATTCTGAAGGATGATAAAAGCTATCCCTACATCGTTATTACCAACGAGCCGTTCCCGCGCGTGTTTGTAACTCGTAGGGTTATACGCGACGGTTCACGGTATTTCGGTCCCTATGCGGATGTGAAGAATGTTCGATTCGCTCTCAAAACGGTTCGGGACATCTTTATGATCCGTAGTTGCAACTACGATATTACGGATGATGCGATACGCAAGAAAAAATTCAAAATCTGCCTGGACTACCATATTAAAAAATGCGAGGGACCCTGCGAAGGCATTGTCTCCGCAGAGCATTACAAGCGTATGATAGATCAGGTTGCAAGCGTGCTGAAAGGGAAATCTGATTCCGTTGTAAAGGCGTTAGAGCACGATATGCAGCGCCTCTCGGATGAAATGAGATTTGAAGACGCGGCTCGAGTGCGGGATAGTATCCGGGCGCTGTATGTCTATTCGGAGAAGCAGAAAGTAGTTGATGCAAAACAGGTTGACCGCGATATTTTTGCCGTGGCAGTAAAAGGAGATGATGCGGCTGGCGTAATTTTTCGTATTCGCGATGGAAAGCTTGTCGGCAGTCGTCATTTTTATATGGGGAACGCAGAAGGGAAACCGGAAAGCGAATTAGTCGAGCACCTGATTGAACGGTATTATCTCGAAGAGGAAGATATTCCAGGCGAATTGTTTTTACCTACGGGGCTTGAATCAGAGAGTCTCGTTCAATCGTGGCTTGAAACGCGCCGGGGCGGAGCGGTCAGCATCGAAATTCCGAAAGCAGGAGAAAAAGCCAAGCTTGTCTCCATGGCGCGCAATAACGCCC
>DASWKY010000039.1:0-3707 GCA_036396395.1 Bacteroidota bacterium
ATCCCTCGTTCGCCGCGGCGAACTCGGGATGACATTATTCTGAGAATTTTTCAAAAGCCTTTATTAACTATTTCTCACTTTCTCTTCCGTCTCTATGAATACAACTCAAATTCATGCTACAACAATTATTGGCATTCGCCATAACGGTAAAGTCGCCATTGGAGGCGATGGGCAAGTCACCGTCGGCACGACAATCATGAAACAGCACTCCAATAAAATCCGTAAGCTGTATAAGGATTCTGTGCTCGTTGGGTTTGCGGGTTCCGCGGCAGACGCTCTTAGCCTTCTGGAACGGTTTGAAGAGAAGTTGGAACAGCACCAGGGACAGCTTGTGCGCGCGGCGGTGGAGCTGGCAAAGCTCTGGCGCACCGATAAATATCTCCGCCAATTGGAAGCAATGCTCGCCGTGTTGGATAAGGACCACGCCCTTATTCTCTCCGGGACGGGTGAAGTTATCGAACCGGATGACGGCATCATTGCCGTCGGTTCCGGCGGGAGCTTCGCCCTTGCCGCCGCCCGGATGCTCGTCAAGCATACGCAACTCGACGCGAAAGACATTGTCAGAGAGTCCTTGGATGTTGCCGGCGATATTTGTATCTATACAAATAAAAATTTTCATATTGAAGAATTGTAATCGTTTCAATGAAACGCAACACTGTGCCTCAGCCATATACTATGACCAATAACAAAGCACCCCAAGAGCTTACCCCGCGGCAAATCGTAGCCGAACTTGATAAATATATTATCGGACAGAATAACGCGAAGAAATCCGTTGCGATCGCGTTACGCAACCGCTGGCGGCGGCTGAACGCCCCGGAACATCTCCGCGAAGAGATCATGCCGAACAATATCATCCTCATCGGGCCGACCGGCGTGGGGAAAACGGAAATCGCGCGGCGGCTCGCAAAACTTGCCCATGCGCCGTTTATTAAAGTTGAAGCGTCGAAATTTACCGAGGTGGGATACGTCGGAAGAGACGTCGAGTCGATGGTACGCGACCTGATGGAAATCGCGATGAACATGGTGAAGGCGGAAAAAACAGCGGAGGTGCAGGACAAGGCGCGAAAACAGGCTGAGGAACGCATTCTCGATATTCTCGTCCCAGCCCCGCGAACTCAACAGGGGTTTGACGTTTCGGTTTCAACCACAGAGCCAAAGGATGACTACCACAAAACGAGAGAGCGGCTACGCGAAATGCTCCACGAAGGCTCACTGAACGAGCGCGTGATCGAACTTGAATTGGCGACACCTCAAATGCCGATGATGCAAGTTATGGGCCCCATGAGTCTCGAAGATATGGGTATTAACGTGCAGGAGATGTTCGGGAATATATTTCCGAAAAAGAATAAGCAACGGAAAATGACCGTCGCAGAAGCCCAACAAGTGCTGACGCTCGAGGAAGCGCAAAAGCTCATTGACATGGACACGGCAGTGAAAGAGGCGATTCAACGAGTGGAAAATTCCGGTATTGTCTTCATCGATGAAATAGATAAAATTGCTGGAAGCCGCGGTCAAAACGCAGGACCTGATGTTTCGCGCGAAGGCGTTCAGCGCGACCTGTTGCCGATTGTCGAAGGCTCGAGTGTTCTTACCAAACACGGCATGGTCAAAACCGACCATGTGCTCTTCATCGCTTCCGGGGCATTTCACGTAGCAAAACCTTCCGACCTTATTCCTGAACTTCAGGGCAGGTTCCCGATCCGCGTAGAACTCCAAAGCCTGACGGAAGAAGATTTCGTGAAAATTCTCACCCAGCCCCAGAATGCACTGCTCACGCAATATTCGGCCTTACTGGAAACGGAATTCGTGAAGCTTGATTTTAACGATGACGCCGTGCGGGAAATCGCACGAGTGGCGTTTGAGGTTAATGAACAGGTGGAAAACATAGGCGCCCGCCGTTTGCACACGATAATGACAACATTATTAGAGGAATTCCTTTTTGAAGCCCCGGACGGCATCAAGACAAAAAAACTCACTGTAACGAGGGAACTGGTGCAAGAGAAGCTCAGCTTCATCGTCAAGAACAGAGACCTGAGCCGGTATATATTATAAACACCACATTTCAATGTGGTGCGGTTCCCCAAAACAACAAACCCCCGATACATAGCGCCACATTTCAATGCGGTGCTATACATCGGGGATTTTTTTGCGTAACGCTTGTACTAATGAAATTTCTCATCCTTCGGCGGGGGTTGAAAACTCATCAACTGCCCGCCGGGCATCTCTCCCGCGATCGTAATCTCGCCGAATTTCTTCTCGAACTTTTCAATATTGTCCTTCATCGCATTCAACAGCATTTTGGCGTGCTGGGGCGTCATGACGATGCGAGCGTGAACTTTCGCCTTCGGAACACCCGGCAACACCCTCGTAAAATCAATCACAAACTCCGCAGGCGAATGCGTAATAATTGCGAGATTGGAATAAATTCCTTCTGCTTCTTTCTCGCCTAATTCGATACTAATTTGTTGTGGACCTTGATCTTTCATCGTTCGATACTCCTCTCAAAACCTCGTAGTCTCCACCTCGTTGCTTAATTACCCTGTCGAAGCTTGTCGGCTTTTTCAAAAGCCTGTGTCGCTTGAGTCGTTTTACCTAAGCGAGCATATATTGTTCCCAGCGTCTCCCAAATTTCGGGAGAATTGGACCTGTCGGCGGACAGAGAAACTTTTTCCATAAACGGGAGCGCCTTTTCAAACTTCTCTACATACTCTTTCGATTCAATGTCACCGCGTTCTTCCGCCATACGAATGACATCCACGCCCCAGTTGTAATACGTCGCCCCGATATCGTAGGTCGCGTCGGTAAATTCCGAATCAACCTTCAGCGCTTCCTGGAAGGAAGCAATGGCGTCCTCAAATTTCCCTGCGGAACGGTACAGTACCCCTAAGACGTAATGGTTCTGTTTATTCGTGGGGTCACGTTGAACCTGTATCAGAAATGTCGAGATCGCTTCATTGATTTTATCGGCGCCGATATATCCCTGCATCAACAACGCAATAACATCGCCATCAGCCGGTTCCTTCTTGCGCGCCTCTTCCAATATCTCGATGGCATTCGTGTATTGTGCAACCGCGTTACGGTAACTCGTCGAGTCGATACCGGGGTTATACGGCGGCTTCACTTCTTTGACGGTCACTTTATCGCTCTCAATGGTCAACTTGAGATTGTACTTCGCGTACGTCCAGTCTTCTTTTCTCGACCCTCTCGGACCGGGCGTTACTTTATCCGGCTTACCCAGAATACTCTGCACGTCATTTTTCGGCGTGTTACGGCGAACTCGCTGTAAATTATTGACCGAAGCTATTTTTTCTTTATTATCAATCTCGAATTTATTCTTTAACTCATCCCCGCGGCGGATATAAATCAATCCGGCTCGTTTCGCGGATTCGGATTCGTCTCCCATCTCCCAGGCTTTCCGAAATATTTTCAGGGCGTTCTCCATATCCCCTTTGTTATTGTACGCATAGGCAAGATAGCGATATGTAATCGCCGTATCGGGCCACGCGTCAATGGATCTCTGGAATTCAGAGATAGATTCGTCATAAAATTGTGCGGAATCAGCGCTGGCGCGCTCTAAAAAATTCACGCCGGCATTAATATGCAGTCCCCATTTGTTAAAGCGAATGCCGCGAATTTCGGCGGCATGTGCGTTGGAGATTTTCAGCGCCTGGTCGAACGCTTCATTCATACCTGTATAATTGTCCACA
>DASWKY010000040.1:0-5091 GCA_036396395.1 Bacteroidota bacterium
CACCGGTTTAACGTCCGGTTTGATTTTCTCCGGGTTGAAGTAGTTCAATTGCGCCAGCTGGCGGGCGCTTCGGAGCACCAATTCGCGGCTGAAATCATCGCCAGGCCTCGTGTACAACTCACGGCGAATGACTTTTTCGTACGTTTTGGTATTGCCCGTCACCCGCACTTGTCCGATTTTAAACTTGTTCCGCTCCCTCACACGGAATGTCAGGTCGACGCTGTCTTGTCCTACACGATTCTCTTCCGGGTCAACCTGAAAGAACAGGTAGCCGTTGTTCATATAGAGAGAGGAGACGTCGTTTTCCGCTTCATTACGATAAAGATTTTCGTCCAACTTTCCGGTGTCGTAAATATCGCCGGTTCGGAACCCAAGCCGCGCGGTGAGCGCTTCATCCGGGTACACGGTATTTCCTTCCCAGGTGATGTTCCGAATTTTATACTGCGGACCCTCAAACAAGTACATATCGAGGGTGACGTACTTGTTATCCGGGCTGTACGAAATGGAATCCGAAAGAATTTCGACGTCCCGGTACCCGTTCTTGCGGTAAAATGCGAGGATAAACTTTTTATCTTCCTCGTATTTTTTCTTATCGAATTTATTGCTTTGCCAGAATTTCCACCATGTGCGCGCGCTCGTTTCTTTCATCTCGCCCGTCAGGTCGTCGTCATCGAACTGGGTATTCCCGTAAAAACGGATATTATCGACAACGATTTTCTCCCCTTCATTAACGGTCAACTTGAGTATTACGCGCCGACTTGTGGTGTCTTCGGACGGGATGGTTTCCGGCGTTATCACTGCATTCAGATAGCCCTCTTCATCATACTTCGCCTTGAGTTCGCGGATGATCCAGGAAATCTCCTGTTGGGAGACAATCTGACCCCTGACCATATTCACCGTTTTGAGAACATCGTCCTCGCTCAGTTCGTCATTGCCATCGACCTCAACCCTGTCCAACCGGGGATTCTCCCGAACGCGTATCAGAAGATACACTCCTTCGGGCGTGCGGTTTTCAATAAAGATTTGGACGTCATCAAAAAGCCGCAAGCCGTACAGCCGCTCTATAGCAATACGCGTCTGCTGGCCGGGTACGGTGATTTCGTCGCCGACTTTCAGTCCGGTGTTCGCAATTATCGCGGCGGCGTCTGCGGAGCGCTGTCCTTCGACGGAAACGCCGAGAATCCTGTACACCTCAGGCGGTGGGGGTTGCTGTGCACGCACCTCAAGGACAATGCCCGCGCCGAGAGCAAGCAGGACGAATGCCTTTGCACAGGTAAGGAAAAAAACGGAACGCTTAGAGCTTCGCCACACTTTTGAAGAACCTTTCCACTCCGCTCAAGGGACCCGTTGCTTCCGGGATGCCCTGCGTGTCTTGAATCTGTTCGCTGGTCATGCCGAACCTGCGCTCGCGGCGCTGAAAATCGGCAATCGCCTCGTATAAATGCTTGCGCCGAAAATCGGGCCAGTGCGCGTGGGAAATAACAATCTCACTGTACGCAAGTTGCCAGAGAAGAAAATTGCTGATGCGGCTTTCCCCGCTGGTTCGAATAAGGAGGTCCGGGTCGGAAATATCTTTCGTTGATAAATACTTGGAAATCATGTCTTCGTCGATATGCTCTTTGGAAAGCGTGCCGTTGCGCACGTCTTCTACGATCCGCTTCATCGCCCTCGTTAGGTCCCACCGCCCGCTGTAACTGAGCGCGAGCACGAGCGTCAAGCCGGTATTCTGTTTCATCATCTCGATAGCGGCAAGCAGTTCATCCTGCACGTCGTTCGGCAGTGCGGAGAGGTCGCCGATCGCTTTCAACTGCACTTCGTTCTGGTGCAGGCGGTCGCGTTCATCGCGCAACGCTTTCAACAGCAGGCGCATGAGCATGGAGACTTCATCAACCGGTCGCTTCCAGTTTTCCGTGGAAAATGCGTAGAGCGTAAGGTACTTCACGCCAAGCTGTCCGCAGACTTCCACAATATCTCTAACAGAATTTACGCCCTCATGGTGCCCGGCAATACGCGGCAAGCCCCTACGCTTCGCCCAGCGGCCGTTCCCATCCATAATAATCGCAATATGATTAGGGATTTCTCCGCTGGCGCGCAGGGCGTCTTGGTGCTTCTTATCTGCTCCGGTTGCTTGTTCTAATGCCACTCGTCACACCTAACAAAATGTCAGAAATAATTTCGCGGGCGATTGTTAATTTAACCTTTTTTGGAAAGAAAGTCAAAGAAAAGCCCGTTTCCGGATTTTCGGAACAGTGTGACATATCTCTCCTCTTCCTGTTAGACGTTTGAACGCCCCAAAAAGCCCTTTGCTTGACTGCACTTTCAAATAGTGTTATATTGAATCGGAAACTTTAGGGCGGGTAGAGCAGTTGTATAAGGAGGGCGCATGCCTTCAACCTTTGTCCCACAATTACGAGAGTGCAATGGAAGGTAACTTTTCAAACCGTGTACAGGACGTCATTCGCCTCAGCCGCGAAGAAGCCCTGCGTTTGGGCCACGATTATATCGGCACGGAACACCTGTTGCTCGGTATCATCCGGGAAGGCGAAGGAATTGCCGTCAAGATTCTTCGCAACCTGGGCGTGGACCTGTATCGCCTGAAGAAGGCAATCGAAGACACGGTGCGTACTTCCGGCGGCACGCTGACCATCGGCAATATCCCTCTCACGAAGCAGGCTGAGAAGGTCCTCAAAATTACGTACCTCGAAGCGAAACTGTATAAGTCGGACGTGATCGGCACGGAGCATTTACTGCTCTCCCTGTTACGGGATGACGATAATATCGCCGCACAGATTCTGCACCAGTTCAACGTCCATTACGACGTCGTCCGCAACGAATTGGATAACATTATTTCCGGCAAGCCCTCAACTCCCCCGGCGGCGGGACAAGCCGCAGAGAAGAAACAAGAGCGGTCAAAAACACCGGTCTTGGATAACTTCGGTAGGGATTTGACGAAGCTTGCTGTGGAAGATAAACTTGACCCCATCGTCGGGCGCGAGAAAGAAATCGAGCGCGTGGCTCAAGTGTTAAGCCGCCGCAAGAAGAATAATCCGGTGCTCATCGGCGAGCCGGGCGTCGGCAAGTCCGCCATCGCAGAAGGCTTGGCGCTCCGTATTGTGATGAAGAAGGTCTCCCGCGTCCTGCACGATAAGCGTGTGGTCACGCTCGACCTTGCCGCGCTGGTAGCGGGGACGAAATACCGCGGGCAGTTTGAAGAGCGCATGAAAGCCGTGATGAACGAGTTGGAGAAAGCCAAAGACGTTATACTTTTTATTGATGAGTTGCATACGATTGTCGGAGCGGGCGGCGCAAGCGGCTCGCTGGACGCGTCCAACATGTTCAAGCCCGCCCTTGCGCGCGGCGACCTGCAGTGCATCGGCGCAACGACGCTGGACGAATACCGCCAGTTTATCGAGAAGGACGGCGCGCTGGATAGGCGCTTCCAGAAAATCATGGTAGACCCGACGACCGTCGACCAGACCATTCAAATTTTACTGAACATCAAGCATAAGTACGAGGAGCATCACGGCGTCCGGTATACGGAAAAAGCTATTGATTCCGCCGTGCGGCTGAGCGACCGGTACATTACCGACCGCTACCTGCCGGATAAGGCAATTGACGTATTGGATGAATCCGGTTCGCGCGTGCACCTTGCCAATATCAAGGTTCCGAAGGAAATCCTCACGCTCGAAGAGGAAATCGAGAAAATCAAGCTGGCGAAAAATCAGGTCGTGAAGAACCAGAACTTTGAAGAAGCCGCTCGGCTGCGCGACCTCGAAAAGAAGCTGTTGAGCGACCTCGAAATCGCCAAACGGGAATGGGAATTAAAGGCGCAGGACATTGTGTACGAGGTGGACGATGAAGAGTGCGCCGCAGTCGTGGCAATGATGACGGGCATACCGGTTCAAAAAGTGGCGGAAAGCGAATCCGCAAAGCTCCTGAAAATGGAAGAGGCGCTGAAGGAAGTCGTCATCGGGCAGGATGAGCCTATCGAGAAGCTCACGAAGGCGATCCGCCGCGCGCGTGCGGGGTTGAAAGACCCGAAGCGGCCTATCGGCTCGTTTATTTTCCTCGGTCCCACGGGAGTCGGCAAGACGGAAATGGCGAAATCGCTCGCACGGTATTTGTTCGATTCCGAGGAAGCGTTGATCCGCATTGACATGAGCGAGTATATGGAGAAATTTTCCGTCTCGCGACTGGTCGGAGCGCCTCCGGGCTATGTCGGATACGAAGAAGGCGGCCAGTTGACGGAGAAAGTCCGCCGCAAGCCCTATTCGGTCGTCCTGCTGGATGAAATCGAAAAGGCGCACCCGGATGTGTTCAACATTCTCCTGCAGGTGTTGGACGACGGTCTCCTGACGGACAGCTTGGGGCGCAGAGTGGATTTCAAGAATACGATTCTCATCATGACGTCCAACATCGGTTCGCGGGAAATTAAGGTCGGTTCGAGCGGCTTCGGCTTCGGCACGCAGAGCAACAAGGATAAATACGAGTCCATGAAGTCCAATATCGAAGATGCGCTGAAGCGTATTTTCAATCCGGAGTTCCTCAACCGTGTGGACGATACGCTGGTGTTCCATAGTTTGGAGCGCGAGCATATTCTGAAGATCATCGACATCTCGCTCAAAGAACTGCTCAACCGCATGACAGCGTTGGGCATTACCGTCGAGCTGACGAAATCGGCAAAGGAATTCCTCGCCGATAAAGGGTTCGACCCGGCATTCGGCGCAAGGCCGCTACGCCGCGCGGTGCAGAAATTCTTGGAAGACCCGTTGGCAGAGCAAATTCTCAAAGGCGGGTTCCAGGCGGGAGCGAAGGTAAAGGTCAAATTCAGCAAGAAGATAGAAGACCTGAAGTTCGTTGACTCCACCAAAGATACCGGCGGCGACGAGATGAAGGAATTCGACGAGGAGATTGCGGATCTGCCGAAAAACTGATGAAGCAGGAGACAGGAGTTAGAATGTAGGAGTTAGGAAAAAAGCGTAAGAACACAAAACCCTCGGTGATAAGCCGAGGGTTTTTGTGTTTTAAGCATCACCATTAATGATGATGCTTATCGAAAAAATTCCGGTGAACCGGAATGAGAAGACACCG
>DASWKY010000041.1:0-5805 GCA_036396395.1 Bacteroidota bacterium
TTCCTCTTCGTCAAACAGAGGGACGATAATGCTCAGGAATAACGAGGAAGCGGAACGGGCTGTTTTCGGAGAGGGAGATTTTGCCATGGACTCACGTGCAACGGACGATAGACGCACAGATAAGCGCTGATACGCACTGAATCAGAAAGTACACCATTTTCGTCCGAAATGCAAGATAGCTTCTTCACACCTTCGAGGTCTCCGGTGCACGTGCACAGTAACGCCGCAAAGGTTTTACCGATAGATTCATTGACATTCCTCGCGGGGTTGGTTATATTTCGGCGGGAAAAATTTCCTCAAACATCCTGCATGATCGTCGCCAAAAAATCGCTCGGCCAGAATTTCCTACGGGATGAAAACGTTGCGCGCAACATTGTTTCGTCTCTCGCACTGAGCCGCGATGACGTCGTGGTGGAAATCGGCCCCGGCAGTGGCGCGCTGACAAAACATCTGATTCCCGCGGCGGGAACCGTGGTCGGTATCGAGCTTGATGCACGCGCTGCCGGGTTGTTGCGCGACACCTTCGGCGACACGCTCACGCTCGTGCAGGACGATGTGCTGAACGTCGATTTCCGGTCGCTGGCAACAGCACACCGCCGGCAATTGCGCGTGGTGGGAAATATCCCGTACTACATCACGAGCGAAATTCTGTTCATGCTCTTTGAAGCCCGCGAAGCTGTGCGCGACGCAACGCTGATGATGCAGAAAGAAGTCGCCCAGCGGCTCATCGCTATGCCGAGGACGAAGGACTACGGCATCCTCGCCGTTGCGACGCAGTTTCACACCGAGCCGGAGATACTGTTCAAGGTTTCGCGCAACTCGTTTTACCCGAAACCGAACGTCGATTCCGCCGTCGTTGCGCTGGCATTTAAGAACGAGCTTCCCGCGTGCAATAGAACGCTCTTTACACACATCGTCCGCTCGACATTCGGGAAGCGGCGAAAAATGCTCCGCAACGGTTTGCGCTATATGGGGTTCAGCGATGAGCAGTTGGACGGCATCGCCTTCGACCTCCAGCAACGCCCGGAAGAACTCACAATCGAACAGTTCCTCCGCCTAACGAGTTTACTCGAACCGTTTGAGAAACACATCCGGCAAGAATAACGATTGGAAATGTCAGAAGACACTCTTCATACCGACCCTGCTCAACAGCAGAAAACATTACTCGAAGTCGACGACGAACTCATGCGCGACCTTGAAGACCTCGTGCATTCGCGTTCGGATTTCCTCGTCCTGAATATCCTGCAAGATCTTTACCCTGCGGATATCGCGCACATCATCAACCGACTGGAAAAAGAGGACGCGGACTATTTGTTCCGGCTCGTCTCGAACGACATGCAGAGCGAAGTACTGCTGGAGCTTGACGTCGTACACCGCGAGCACCTGTTCCAAACTCTTCCCAAAGAACACCTGACGAGACTCGTCCAAGGTATGGATTCGGACGACGCGGCGGACATCATCGGTCAGTTGACGGACGAACATGCGGAGGAAGTCCTTGAAAAGATGGATGTAGAGGATTCTTCCCACGTCGAAGAGTTGCTTCGCTACGACGAATCGACGGCGGGCGGCATCATGGCGAAGGAAGTTGCCGTCGTCCACCGCAACGACACGCTGAAGCAGGCAATCCGCGTCGTGCGGAAGATGGCGAAGGAACACAAGAATATCTATAACCTGTATGTGGTCGATGAGAACGGGATTCTGACCGGCAGTGTGGCGATCCAGGAGCTTCTGCTCCACGCACCCAACAAGCGCGTGCATAAAATTATGAATACCGATTTCAACAGCGTCACCACGGACGTCGACCAGGAAGAGGTGGCTCAAATCTTCAAGAAATACGACATCGTTTCTCTGCCCGTGACCGACAAGGCGGGAAAACTGCTGGGCCGCATCACGGTAGACGACGTGGTTGACGTGTTGGTGGAAGAGCACGAGGAAGATGTGGCACGGATGGTGGGCTCTGGCGCTGAAGAAATGGAACGCCGCTCGCCGGCGAGAATCGCCCTCCTGCGGCTCCCGTGGGTGCTGATTACTCTATTATTAGAAATGGTCGCGGGGGTGGTGATCTATCAATTTGATAAGACACTCTCGCAAGTTATCCTGCTCGCATCGTTTATGCCAATTATTTCAGCTCTTTCCGGCAACACGGGATTGCAGTCCGCCGCTGTCGTCATACGCGGGCTTGCCACAGGACATATTCAGCTCAACAAATGGTGGGACCCGATCTGGCGGCAGATTCAAACGACGCTCATCATCGGCGCCGTCTGCGGCATTGTGCTCGGCGTCATCGGTGCGTACTGGCATGGCAAGGTGCTCTTCGGCGTCGTGGTCGGGGTATCCATGTTTATCTCGATTAACATCTCCGGCTTTGTCGGCACCGCCACGCCGATGATTTCGCGTTCCTTCGGCTTCGACCCCGCGATGACGGCGGGACCGTTCGAAACTGCATTCCAGGACGTCGTCGGGATCACCATCTTTCTTTCTATCGCGACGATGTTGCTTCAGTGGCTCTAATCTGCTAACGCACGCATGACTCTCCGTAAACTCTTCGCACCGCTCAACCCTGCCGACCTGGTCACGATTTCTTTTTTCGCATTTCTTGCGCTGTTGAACCTCGTGTTCCATGCACGCGTGAGCGACTGGTACTGGCTCGTTCCGGCAAATGCGCTCGGTATTTGTTTTATTTTTTTTCTTGCCCACAGCGCGGAAAAACGAAAAACAAAGCTGTTGATGCAAGTTCATCGCTGGTATCTCTACGTCGCCGTCGTGTTGACGTTCAAAGAGCTTTACTTGATGGTGCGCCCGATTCATCCGATTGACTATGATACATTGCTCATTTCAATTGACCGGTGGCTGTTCGGCGTCAACCCAACCGAGTGGCTCGCGCAGTTCTCCCATCCGGCGCTCACGGAAATCCTCCAGCTCGGCTACTCTTCTTATTACTTACTCTTTATTATTGTCGGCATTGATGTATACCGCAAGCATTCGTGGCAGGGGTACGACCGCGCCGCGTTCATGATCGTCTATGGTTTTTATCTTTCTTATCTCGGATATTTCTTATTGCCCGCGGTCGGACCGCGCTTCACGCTCCACTCATTCGAACTGCTCAATCAAGAACTCCCCGGTTTGTTCTTCACCGAACCTCTGCGCGCGTTCATCAACGCGGGCGAGTCCATTCCGGCTCACTTAGCCAACCCTGTTGACTTCGTTCAGCGTGATGTCTTCCCCAGCGGACACACACAGCTTTCGCTCGTCGTCGTGTACTGCGCGTTCCATTTCAAGGTTGTCTCGCGTTGGCTTCTCGCCTCGCTCATCACTCTGCTCGTCATCGGCACCGTGTACCTGCGTTATCATTACGTTATCGACGTGATAGCCGGCGTGGTGTTTTTTCTTTTCACGGTATGGTCGGGCTGGAAAATCGTCGCCTGGTGGGAAAACAAACGGAACGCAACCCCCGCTTGAAAATTTGCGTAAAACTGAGTATGTTGTGATGTTTCCTCAGGTATGCGAAACCATGACCCAAGAAGAACTCCTTAAAGAACTCGAACTGCTTGCCTCGCAGTGCGCTATTGCCGTCCGGTATGAAAAAGGCGATTTTGAAGGCGGATTTTGCGTCCTCAAGACGGAGCGGCTTATCGTCATTAATAAGAAGCTTGCCCCCGCCCAAAAAGCCTCTATCCTCGCGCGGGGACTGGCAGAAATCGGCATTGACGAAATGTACCTCAAGCCCGCCATCCGCGAGTTCATCGAAGATGACCTTGTCCGACAAACCGAATCCGGGCTTGCGAAATCCGTCAAGCTCTAACCCCGCGCCATGACACACCTTAAAATTTTTCTCTCTGTCAACGAGGCGCTGGAGGCGGTGTTTGCGGAATTGAAAACGTTTATCGGAAAAGCAAAACAACATAATGATATGACGAACGTTGTCGTGAAGATTACGTAGCGACCGACTATAAAATTCTAAACACGAAATCCTAAACAAATACCAATTATCTAAACCGATAACTTCTTCCAATTTTTTTGATATTCGAGTTTCGATATTGTTGAGCGTTTCGTATTTAGTATTTCTTACTTATGCGTTTTCTTGTCATCAACGGACCAAACCTGAACCTCCTCGGCAAGCGCGAGCCCGAGCTGTACGGGACTGCCACGCTCGACGATATCGAAAAAATGCTCGTGAAGAAATTTCCCGACATGAAATTCGAATTCTACCAGTCGAACAGCGAAGGCGCGCTCGTTGACTACGTGCAAAAAGGCATGGGCAGAGCGTTCGACGGGGTTGTGCTCAACCCCGGAGCGTACACGCATACTTCGTACGCCATTCGCGACGCAGTTGCGGCATTGACCATTCCCGTGATTGAAGTACATCTGAGCAACATTCATGCGCGCGAAGAATTCCGCAGACATTCCGTCATCGCTCCCGTCTGCAAGGGCGTCATCGCCGGCTTCGGCGCGCAGAGCTACGAGCTTGCCGTCCGCGCATTGCTTGAGATAAATCAGTAACGCTAAATTTTATTGTGTTGTATCTTTCTTCTGAATTCTAACTCCTGCCGTATGATCACTTCCGTCGTGTTCGACCTGGATAATACGCTCGTGGACTTCATGGCGATGAAACGCCAGGCGGTTGACGCGGCGATCAGCGCGATGCGCGACGCGGGCTTGCAACTGCCCGTCGAGGAAATCCGCAAACGCATCGACGCCATCTACGCGCAGAGGGGTATCGAGTTCCAGAATGTGTTCGATGAATTGCTCTACGGTGAATTCAGCAAAATCGACTATAAGATACTCTCGTCCGGCGTTATCGCGTACCGCCGCGCGCGGGAAGCGGCGCTCGTCCCCTATCCGCACGTGTATATGACGCTGGTAGAATTGGCGAAAATGCGCCTGAAGCTCGGCGTTGTCTCCGACGCGCCGGCGCGGGAGGCTTGGCTGAGGTTGTGTTACCTCAACCTGCATCACCTCTTTGACGCGGTGGTGACGTTCGACGATTCCGGTGAATACAAGCCGAAACCGGGACCGTTCCGCAAGGTGCTGGAGCGGCTGAAATCCAAGCCGGAAGAATCTCTGATGGTGGGCGACTGGGCGGAGCGCGATATGGTGGGAGCGAAGCAGGTCGGCATGAAGACCATCTTTGCCCGCTACGGCGATACGTTCGGAACGAAAGTGTCTAACGCGGATTACGACATTGACGACATCGCGCGCGTAATTGACATTGTGCGCAAGGAAAACGGATAGCCATGGCGGCGATACAAGGAATCGGAATCGATATTGTTGAAGTCAAGCGCATGAAGCAAGCGCTGGATGCGCAGGGCGGCGCGCTGATACGGAAAATGTTCACCGAACATGAAATCGCCTACTGCAAGTCCAAAAAGCGTTCATATGAACATTTCGCCGCGCGCTTCGCCGCGAAGGAAGCGGTCAGCAAGGCAATGAAGACGGGCTGGAGCGGGAAGTTCCGCTGGAAAGATGTGGAGGTAGTCAACGAGCCGTCGGGCGAGCCGCGCATTCTTCTCTACGGGCACGTCGCCTCGATGCTGAAACGAAGCGCGGTGCACCTCTCGCTCTCGCATACGAAGTCAACCGTCGTTGCCTTCGTGGTCATAGAGAAGAAGGGAAAGACAAAACGATAGCGTTCGTTCTTCCGGCAACACCGTCCGACAACAAAAAACCCCCGACATATGTCGGAGGTTTTTTGTTGTACACTTTTTTCTTGTACTGTTATCTGCTTGCCGCGCGCTGTTTCGCTAATTCCACTTTTGCGTTGGTCGGAAAATCCTTCGCCACCGATTCGTAATGCGCCTTGGCTTT
>DASWKY010000042.1:0-7140 GCA_036396395.1 Bacteroidota bacterium
AATATCCGCCAACTCACATTCGGCGGCACCAATGCAGAAGCGTATTTTTCATTCGACGATTCTCGTATTATTTTCCAGACTACCCGCGACACCTTCCAGTGCGACCAGATTTTTACGATGAACATTGACGGCTCCGACCAAAAACTCGTCAGCACGGGCAAGGGAATCACCACATGCGGGTATTTTTTTCCGGATGGAAAGCGGATCCTCTTCGCTTCCACGCATGCAAACCACCCGGAATGCTACCCGCGACCGGATAAATCCAAAGGCTATGTTTGGGGAGTGTGGAACGACTACGAGATTTATTCTGCCAATGCAGACGGCTCGAATCCGAAGGTCTTGAGTTCCAGTCCCGGCTATGATGCGGAAGCGACCATTTCAGCAAAAGGCGACCGGATCATCTTTACCTCTTCGCGCGACGGCGACTTAGAACTCTACAGCATGAACTTAGACGGCACGGACGTCAAGCGCATTACGCACAGCATCGGATACGACGGCGGGGCGAATTATTCATGGGACGGCAAGCAGATCGTCTGGCGGGCACATATGCCGAAGACAGATTCTGCTATCGCTGTGTACAAATCTTATCTCGCGGAACAACTCGTCAGGCCTTCGGAAATGGAACTGATGGTTGCCAACGCGGATGGGTCGAATAAAAAACAACTCACGAACACCGGAAGCGCAAATTTTGCTCCGTTCTTTCACCCGGATAACAAGCGTATCGTCTACTCGTCGAACGTCACCGACCCGAAAGGCAGAACCTTCAATCTCTATGTAATTAATTCCGACGGCACTGGTCTTAAGCAAATCACGTTCGGCGGAAGTTTTAATTCCTTCCCGATGTTCACACGCGATGGAAAGAAAGTCGTTTTCATTTCCGACAGAAATGCAAAGGGCAGATACGAATTCAATGTCTTTGTTGCGGATTGGGTAGAACACGACACGATGTAAGGCAGGATGTCCATGAGACTTCAGAACAAGCATATCGTCATCACCGGCGCCTCCAAGGGACTGGGCAAGGCGTTAGCTCTGCGTTTTACCGAAGAAGGCGCTTCAGTTGCTCTCTGTGCGCGAAGCCAGTCGGAGCTTGACGACGTAAAACAAGAAATTCATTCAGTGAATCCCAGCGCGCGCGTCATCACACACGTCTGCGATATTGCCGATGCAAAGCAGGTGGATGCCTTCGTGCAAACGGTCGTGAAAGAATTCGGGTCGGTCGATGTGCTGGTGAATAATGCCGGCGCGCTGGGTCCCCGTGTGCCGATAGCAGAGTATCCGTCCGGGGAATGGGAACGCGTCGTCCAGACGAACCTCAACGGAACGTACTACTTTACGCATAAAGTCGTGCCCGGCATGATCAAACAAAAATCGGGAGCGATCATCAATGTCACTTCGACCGTTGGAAAAACGGGCCGCGCAAAGTGGGGCGCGTACGCCGTCTCGAAGTTTGCCATCGAAGGGATGACGCAGGTACTTTCCGAAGAATTAAAATCACATAACATTACGGTCAACTCCGTCAACCCCGGACCTCTGGCAACGGAAATGCGACGGCAGGCATATCCGACGGAAGACCAGTCGTATCTTCGCAAGCCGGAGGAAGTCACCGATGTCTTCGTGTATCTCGCGTCGGCAGAAGGAACCGGAATTTCCGGGCAATGGTTCGACGCCGCAAATTACTATGCACCGAAGGAAATCAAATGACGAGACGAATATTTTCCATTTCGCTTTTAACGTGCTTCTTTCTCTCGGCAACATTTGCCCAAAGCAATTCTAAGCCTCAAGTTACGGCGGAAGAGTTGGCTTATCACGTCCGTAACCTCGCCTCGGATGATTTACAAGGGCGCAAAGCCGGCTCCCCCGGAGCCGCGCATGCTTCACAATATATTGCCGACCAGTTGAAAGCCTACGGGTTACAACCTGCGGGAGAAAACGGAACATACTTCCAATCATTTGAGTTTATTTCCGGCGCCGAGTTGGGACCCGGCAACAAGCTTCGCGTGCAGGACGCTGAACGTACGCTCCAGCAAGATTTCGTCCCCCTCGCTCAATCGTCCTCCGGCTCGTATGCCGGAGAGGTGGTGTTTGTCGGCTACGGAATTTCCTCGCCGAAAAATAATTTCGATGAATACGCCGGTGTGAACGTAACAGGTAAAGCCGTATTGATTCTCCGTGGCACGGTTGACCAAAGCAACCCGCACAGCGAGTTAGCCGGACTGACTTCACTCGACTATAAAATCTCAAAAGCAAAAGAAATGGGCGCGGCGGCTGTGTTCATCGTGAGCGGACCCATTGACGAAGAGCCTGACAACTTGACCCCCTTTCGCTATAGCCGCAGAGGAATGAACAGCGGAATTCCTGTTTTGAACATCACAAAGCGGATGGCTGATGTGCTTGTTTCGTCATACGGAAAAAATCTCCATGAATTACAAGTCGCCATTCAGGATTCGAGAACGCCGCACTCGGTACTGTTACAAGGACAGCCGGTGAATGTTTCAGTTGAAATAAAAGAAATCAACACAAAGGACCGTAACGTCGCCGCGCTCCTCGAAGGAACTGACCCGGTACTCAAGAATGAAATAGTCGTCATCGGCGCGCACTTCGACCATCTCGGCATGGGCGGCGAAGGCTCCCTTTCACCCGATATGGTCGCGATTCATAATGGCGCAGACGATAACGCCTCCGGCACAGCAGGGCTTCTCGAACTCGCCCAGGCGTTTGCGGCTCGCAAGAGTGAATTGAAACGCAGTATGCTCTTCCTCGCGTTTTCTGCTGAAGAACTCGGATTACTCGGCTCGGCGCATTTTGTCAAAAGCCCAACCGTGCCTCTGGAACATATCGCCGTCATGCTCAACATGGATATGATCGGGCGGCTGGATAATAACGTGCTTATTGTGTACGGTACCGGCACATCTCCCGGATTTGAAGATCTGGTAAACAAGCACAATGCCGATTCCGCATTAACGCTGAAATTAAATAAAGACGGCTTCGGTCCGAGCGACCATTCGTCATTCTACGGAAAGAAAATTCCGGTCTTCCATTTTTTCACCGGCACACATCCGGACTACCACAAACCAACCGACGACACAGAGCGCATTAATGCTGAGGGAATGGAAAAAGTCGTTCGACTCATTGAACGCATCTCGCTTGATATTAACACGAGCGCGCCCAGACCCGTCTATGCGCAAGTAGAAGCTCCACGCCCCACCGGACAAATGCGCGGGTTCAACGTGTATGTGGGAACTGTGCCGGATTATTCAGAACAAACAAACGGAATGAAAATCTCCAGCGTGCGCGACGGAAGCCCTGCGGCAAAAGGCGGCATACAAGGCGGCGACGTGATGATTAAATTCGGAAAGGTGGACGTCAAGAACGTCTACGATTATACCTACGCTTTGGGCGAATATAAACCGGGCGAGGAGATCGAGGTCGTCGTGAAACGTGGAGAGGAGACAAAAATTTGCAAGGTCAAACTCGAAAGACGGAATTAAGCATTAGAGACTTCTGAAAAATTATTCAAGTACAGGTAGCCGCAACCTTTAGGTTGCGTTTTTCGAATACAATCGCAGGCTGAAGCCTGCGGCTACCAAATCATTTAAGATTTTTTAGAAATCTCCAGCATTTCCGCTATTGACAAAAAAAAGCCCGATTTCATTGAATCGGGCTTTTTTGTGTCTACAAACTATGCGCTAATTTTTATTCCAGTTCCGACAGAGTGATATACTTCGATTTTCCCTCTTGCAACATACTTTCGAGGCGATTGACCAACTCCTCTCCCTTCTCGTCCAAATCGTCCTCTAGCGCGTCGAATTCTTCCATCGACTTGCAAACAAATTGCTCGACGTAGGCGTTCTTCTTTCCGCGCTGTTCAAACACCGTATAATCCTTCTTTTTCGCCTCCACAAAATGCGCCTTCATCTCTTGCACAAGCTTCACATACTGGTCGAATTTTTCCGGCCTGATATCATACGAAATCTGCAGGATAACTTTCGGCATAGTTTCCTTTCTTAAAAAATAAATAAAATTTCAGAGAAATCTCTTCATCGCACGGCGGACTTCTTTCTCGTTCATCCCGAAATAGTGTCCCAGTTCGTGGAACAGTACTTCGACAATGCGCCGTTCGATTTCATCTTCACCCCGACAGACAGCTTCGATATTCTTTTGATACAACGTAATGGTGTCCGGTACAACCGGTACAGCGCCGTACCACGACCCACGGTGCGGGAGCGGTACCCCCTGATACAACCCAAGTAAGGAGTCTTTCCTGCCTCCGACAGATTGAAGAGCATCCCCTGAAGGATAATCCTCAACGACAATCGCCACGTTATCGACGCGCCCGGTAAAATCGGGCGGCAAGCTTTCGAATGCCGCTTGGGCAATTTCTTCAAAACGTCGGCGTGTCATCTTCCGCATACCACGCTAGAACGCCCGCGAGAGTGTATCAGAAGTCAGCGAAAGTACACCGCTTAATACTCCAAGCACTAGACAGATAAGGAACAACGCTTTCACCCATGACATGCCGTGCACGATCATCGCCCCGATAGACGCCAGAACACATGACCATCCCGTCACAAGCGAATCGAATCCGATCAGCAACACATACGACAACGGCTTCAACACGTATGGATGAGGATTCGACGTAAACATATACATGCCGAATGTAAGAAGCTCAATCGGCAGAACGAGAAACACCGATAGGATAATCGGAGTCAACGAGTACGCCATGACCCCCACAGACGTCCGGAACGTGCCCTTGCCGCCGATCATCTTCGCAAGGAAGTGAAACACTGTCGAGATAAACAAGCCGACAACTATTCCAATAACGGGTCCGCTCACGGTAGCAATGATGATAAGGTCGAGCAGAGTCGAAAACCTGTCGCCGAGCTTAAAATGCCATAGAGCCGTGAATGACAAACCGATACCAAACAATCCAAACAGAAGCACTGAAAAATTTTTATGCTCGGCAAGCGCTATCTGCCGAAACGTTGCACGCGGCGATTCGATGACTCCCCAGGCCGTTTCAAACAAATTAAGATTCGGGATCCGGTTTTGAAGAAACCCCTTACACTTCTTACACGTCACAGCAAATTCGTCGTTCTCGCTCTGGCAAACAGAACAAATCGTCATAGGCTTCAGGGGCGTCAGTCTGAGAAAATTTACGAAGATACGCCCTTGGAAGCAACGATTTTTTGAATAATTTTCGGTTCCTGCTTATGAGGACACGGGTTTGAACTTGGCGGTGAAATGCCTCAGCACCGGAGCTTCCTCGATAATCTCATATCCCCGCAAGAGAGAGCGGTGCGCAAAGACTTCCAATACCACTTCGACGACATAATCTATATGACTTTGTGTATAGACTCTGCGCGGGATGGCAAGCCGCACCAACTCCATCGGCGGCGCGATAAATTTTTTCGTCTTCGGGTCCTTCCTTCCGAACATCACACTGCCGATTTCCACGCCGCGAATTCCGCCGACGCGGTACAATTCACACACGATAGACTGCCCGGGATATTGCTGAGCAGGAATATGTTTCGCGAAATTCTTCGCGTCAAGATAAATCGCATGTCCTCCCGGAGGACGGACAATGGGCACGCCAGCCGCTGTAAGCTTCTCGCCCAAATATTCCACTGAACGGATGCGGTACGTCAAATAATGCTCGTCAACCACCTCCTCCAACCCCTGCGCAATCGCTTCGAGGTCTCTGCCGGCTAACCCGCCGTAGGTCGGAAACCCTTCCGTCACGATGAGGATATTGCGCGAGAGCATTGCCAGCCGGTCGTTATTCATCGCAAGAAAGCCGCCCATGTTCACAAGGGCGTCTTTCTTGGCGCTCATCGTACAGCCGTCTGCATACGAAAACATTTCTCTCGCAATTTCAGTAATGGATTTCTTCGCGTAGCCCTTTTCCCGTTTCTTGATGAAAAATGCGTTCTCCGCAAAACGGCACGCATCGAGGAACAAAGGTATATTGTACTGTTTCAACAACTGTTTGGTGGCTCGGATATTCGCCAGCGAAACCGGTTGTCCTCCGCCGGAATTATTTGTCACCGTCATCATGCACAGCGGGATTCGTTCCGGGCCCGTTGCTTCGATAAATTTCTCCAACGCTGGGATATCCATGTTTCCTTTGAAGTCTGCCACCACTTCCGGCTTCTTCCCTTCAGTTGTAGGAAAATCGAACGCTTGGGCTCCCGAATATTCCACGTTCGCACGGGTGGTATCGAAATGGGAATTATTCGGGATGGATTTTCCTTTGCCGCCTACAATAGAGAAGAGAATTTTCTCCGCCGCGCGCCCCTGGTGCGTCGGGATAATATGCTTGAAACCCGTCAGCTCCCGGACGACTTTCTCAAACCGGAAGAAACTGCGCGAGCCGGCGTACGATTCATCGCCGTCCATAATGCCCGCCCACTGCTTCGCGCTCATTGCCGAGGTGCCGCTATCCGTCAGCAAATCTATCAGCACATCTTCCGCCGCGAATAAGAATGGGTTGTACCACGCACGCTTCAATATTCCCTCGCGCTCTTTTTGTGTCGTAAACTTAATCGGCTCAACGGATTTAATCTTGAACGGCTCAATAATAGTCTTCATTGGATTCCCTTAGGACGGCGATTCAATTTCGCGCAACGTTTGAAGAACATTTTCCAGATGGCGGTCGATTAACACCTCGTGAGAAAATTTTCCCCGGATAATTCCCGCCTTGTCGATCAAAAAAGTCAACCGCTTAATTCGTATCCCACCGAGCCACAATACGCCGTATTTCCTGCAAACCTCATACGAGACATCGCTTGCCAATGGAAAATTCAAGCGGTGTAACCTCGCGAATTTCTGGTGCGATTCAACATCGTCTCCGCTGATACCGATAAGTTGTGCCCCATGCTTCCGGATATCGTCGTACCCGTTGCGGAAGGAGCAGGCTTCTTTCGTGCAATTCATGGTAAAGTCTTTGGGGTAAAAATAGAGAACGACGGGACTCTTCCCTTTATGGCCGCTAAGCCGAAACGTTCCGCCTGTATGTACAGGCAATTCAAAATCGGGTGCCACATCTCCGACATTGATCGTCATAGTATCTTTCAATAACAAAGCCCCTCAGTGCGGGGCTTGCATTGCGATGGTTTGTGACTGCGCGGATCTACTCAGCAT
>DASWKY010000043.1:0-4448 GCA_036396395.1 Bacteroidota bacterium
GGCGTTTTCCGGAATAGGCAATCCGGAACAATTTGAGCAAACGCTGGGTTCGTTGTCGCTTGACGTCGCGCACCATCACCGGTTTACAGACCATCATAGATATTCGACGCAAGATATCGAGGAAATACGTCAGGCGTATAAGAATGAGAAAGCGGAGTATATCATCACAACGGAAAAAGATGTTGCAAGGCTAAATGGAGACAGGGAGTTGATGCATTCATTGCTCAATGGGTTTCCTGTCATGTATCTTGAAATTGAGCCAGAAGTCATCCAAGGGGAAGAGATGTTGTTGGGGCTCTTGGCGAAGATTTAGAAAGGAGGTGTCGTGTGGCGCTGGAATTCAACAGTTCACCGGAGATGACGCTCGGAGTCGAAATGGAGTTGCAAGTTATTGACGGAAAAACAAAAGATTTAACGGCGGGGACGCCAAAAATTTTTGAAAAATTAGGTGGAGAACAACGGCACATTAAGCCGGAATTAGTGCAGTCTATGATCGAGATCGATACGGGTGTGTGTGATTCCATCGGCGAGGTGAAACGCGATTTGCAGATGCAAATCCATACGCTCCGTGCCGTGTGCCAGGAACTTGGGTACGAACTTGCTTCAGCCGGTTCGCATCCGTTTGCGCGGTACAGCGAGCGTATTTTGTACCCGGCGGAACGGTATCGCAACCTGATCGACCGCAATCGGTGGCTCGCGCAACGGCTGATGGTGTTCGGACTGCATATTCACGTCGGTATGCGTGACGAGTACCACGCCATGGCGATGAACAATGCGATGGTGCACTACCTGCCGCACCTGCTTGCGCTCTCAGCCAGTTCTCCATTCTGGCAGGGTAAAGACACGGGGCTTGCATCGAGCCGGGTAACGATTTTTGAAGCACTGCCGACCGCAGGCCACCCGTGTACGTTTAAGGACTGGCAGGAGTTCGAAGCTTTTTATGACGCGATGGTTACCTCGCGGTCAATTTCTTCTATCAAAGATATTTGGTGGGATATTCGCCCCCAGCCGAATTACGGCACAGTGGAAATACGCATTTGTGACGGTCCGGCTACGTTGCGTGAAACACTCTCGATTGTAGCTTTGGTGCAATGCTTGTACCATTGGTTTGACCAGCAGTATCGCGATAAGAAAGAATTCATGCCTCCTCCATACTGGATGTTACGCGATAATAAATGGAAAGCCGCGCGTTACGGACTTGAAGCTGAGATTATCCTTAATGAAAAAGGAAAAACAAACTACTTGAGGGCGGAGATCGAGCATCTCCTCGGTGTGCTCGGACCGCTTGCAGAATCGCTTGAATGCGCGAATGAATTGCGCCACGTCCAGACGATGCTCGACCGCGGCTGTAGCTATCAGCGCCAGAAAGCCCTGTATGATAAAGAAGGAACGTTCCTTGTTGTTGCAGAAAGTATCATTGAAGAATTCCAAAACGATACACCGATGTATGTGAATTGACATGCGCATAGGCATAACGGATAACCATCGCCCTAAACCGTATTTTGAGAATTATATCAAATGGATTCATCGCATCGACCCTGCAATCGAAATGGTGAAGATGTCCTACGTTTTGAAGAATGCTGATGCGGTGAAGGATGTCGATGCGTTGCTTTTGACGGGCGGGGGAGATGTGCATCCCAGGTTCTATGGAAAGCCCGAGTTCGTTGGCGAGATTGAAGAGATCAACGAACTTCGAGACGAATTTGAATTACAGGTGATTGACCAGGCTCTCGAAGCCGATATGCCTATACTCGGCATTTGCAGAGGGATGCAGATCATGAATGTGGCGCTGGGCGGAACGCTGATTCCCGACCTCCCGTCCGCAGGATATGTATTGCATGCAGTGGAAGATTTGCAAGACCATCGCCATACAATACAGCGCGTGCCGCATTCGCTGTTAGAGATTATCACGGGCGGCGGCGAGCATGAGGTGAATTCCATTCATCACCAGGCGGTAGATGAGCTTGGACGGGGCTTGATGGCTAGTGCAATATCACCCGACGGCGTGGTGGAAGCGGTCGAATGGTCGCTGAAGGACCGCATGCCTTTTCTTCTCTGCATGCAGTGGCATCCGGAACGGATGGCGGACGTCGAGAACCCGTTCTCGAAAAATATTGCTGAGTATTTTTTACGTGAAGTGCAGTTATCTATGAATCATTCAACCTGAAACCAGAAACGGAGCATTACCACGATGGGAATGTCTGCTAAATATGTCTATTTCTTTGGAAAGGGCAAAGCCGAGGGCAAGGCGGAAATGAAAAACCTCCTCGGCGGCAAAGGAGCGAACCTCGCCGAGATGACCAATATCGGGTTACCCGTTCCGCCTGGTTTTACCGTGACCACGGAAGTCTGTACGCATTATTACGAACATAAAAAATCATATCCTAAGTCATTGCAGAAAGAAGTCGAGACGGCGTTGAAGAAAGTGGAAAACTCGATGGGGGCGCGGTTCGGCGACCCGGCAAACCCGTTGCTCGTGTCCGTTCGTTCCGGGGCGCGCGCGTCCATGCCGGGCATGATGGATACGATTCTCAATCTTGGCTTGAATGACCGCACGGTGCAGGGCGTTATCCGGAAAACGAACAACGAGCGCTTCGCGTACGATTCATACCGCCGTTTCGTGCAGATGTACGGCGACGTGGTGTTGGGGCTTAAGCCCGTGCACAAGGATGAGATTGACCCGTTCGAACTTATCATCGAGCACAAGAAAAAAGAGCGCGGCGTCAAGTTAGATACCGAACTGACTGCGGACGATTTGAAAGACCTTGTCCTGCGCTTCAAAGCCGCCATTAAAGAAAAAACGGGGCATGATTTTCCCGAAGACCCGTACAAGCAACTCTGGGGAGCCGTCGGCGCAGTGTTCGGCTCCTGGATGAACGACCGCGCAATTGCATACCGAAAAATGTACGACATCCCCGCGTCGTGGGGAACGGCTGTCAACGTGCAGACAATGGTGTTCGGAAATATGGGCGACGATTCCGGGACTGGTGTAGCATTCACGCGCGACCCGGCGACTGGCAATAATATTTTCTACGGTGAGTACCTGATGAACGCACAGGGCGAGGACGTTGTTGCGGGCACACGCACGCCGCTCCCGATTTCGAAACTTGCCGCCGACCAACCCGCGCTCTATAAACAGCTTGACGCCATACGAAGTGTGTTAGAGAAACATTACAGGGATATGAACGACATCGAGTTTACAATCCAGCAAGGCAGGCTGTATATGCTCCAATGCCGTGTAGGAAAACGCACGGCATTCGCCGCGATCAAAATCGCTGTCGATATGGTGCAAGAGCGGCTCATCACCGACCGCGAAGCTCTCTTGCGGATAGACCCCGACCAGCTGAACCAACTGCTCCGCCCGATTTTCGACGTCAACGAGAAAAGTGCCGCCGTGAAATCTGGCAAACTGCTCGCCAAGGGCTTAAACGCCGGACCCGGCGCGGCAACAGGACGCGCGGTGTTTAACGCGCATGACGCCGAAGAATGGGCGAAACGCGGCGAGGCGGTTATCCTCACGCGCATTGAGACGTCGCCGGAAGACATTCGCGGCATGAAAGCGGCGGAGGGTATTCTCACTGCCCGTGGCGGTATGACATCCCATGCGGCACTGGTTGCACGACAAATGGGCAAAGTCTGCGTTGCAGGATGCAGTGATTTGGACATCGACTACGCAACGCACAGTATGCGTGTGAACGGCAAGGTGGTGAAAGAAGGTGATTGGATTTCTCTGGACGGCACAACGGGAGAAGTCATCGCCGGTAAAGTGAACACAAAGCCGTCGGAAGTTCAGCAGGTGCTTATCGATAAGACGCTCAGCCCGAAAGACGCGTCCATCTACCAGACGTTCGATAAAGTTATGAAGTGGGCGGATAAATATAGACGGCTCAAGATTCGCACGAACGCGGACTTGCCCGACCAATCTGCCAACGCGATTTCTTTCGGCGCGGAAGGCATCGGCTTGTGCCGCACCGAGCATATGTTTTTCGGAGAAGGGAAAATCGGTCCGATGCGCGAAATGATTCTCGCCGAAACGGTCGAGAAGCGTAAAGCGGCGCTCGGCAGGCTTCTGCCGTTGCAACGGAAGGACTTCGAAGGAATTTTTGAAGTCATGAACGGCAGGCCCGTGACGATTCGCACGATTGACCCGCCGTTACATGAATTCTTGCCGCATGAGGAGAAGGCACAACGAGAGTTAGCTCGTGAAATGGGTATTACATATGAAACGGTGAAACAGCGCGTAGAGTCGTTGCATGAATTCAACCCGATGCTCGGATTCCGTGGTTGCAGGCTGGGCATTATCTACCCGGAAATAACGGAGATGCAGGCGCGTGCGATTTTTGAGGCGGCGTCCAACATCAAGAAACGCGGTATTCCTGTAGAGCCAGAAATCATGATCCCGCTTGTCGGCAATCCGAAAGAACTCGAACATCAGGAGAAAATTGTGC
>DASWKY010000044.1:0-7964 GCA_036396395.1 Bacteroidota bacterium
AGCCACAGGCTTGCAGGAGAATTCAAAACAATCGCTCGTCCAATTAGCGACACAGAAAAGCAGAACGGGCTCACTGCGGAAATTCTCGCCGTATCGCCCCGCGCTCGAAATAAGCCAGTACATGTTCGACGGCGACTCGCGTATGGCTCCGGCGATGGGTATGCAGTACATCCCGACGGATAATTCCGCGCACAAACTGACGTTCAGCGGCGGCATAGTCTGATTGCCGAAGAGTTCTTCAATTGTCGCCGACAACCGCTTCACAGGTTTTGGACGCTATCAATATGTTGATGGCGGCACGTATGGTCAATCGTCGCCCTCACTTGCCTTGGCATATCTTGGAACCGAATACCGGTATTATCTCTTGCAGGGCGACATCCAGCCGTACGTTGGTGCGGGCGCTCATGCGCTCGGTTGGAAATACGGAGCCGCATGGGGCAGTACGCTTGCGCCGAGTGTCATTGGCGGCGTGAGCGCAGAAATTTCTACCATCTTTAGCGGATATGTCGAGCTCCGTCAGCTTATCGGTTTGGGTACAGTGCTGGGAACCTCAAGGTTCGGCGGTTCCACATCCGTCTCTGCAGGTTTTGCATTTGCGCCGAAGTTTGCAAACTGGTAATTGCTGTCGGTTGGAAATGACTTTCGAAAAAACGGGCTACCAAGCCCGTTTTTTATTTGCGTTGCAACCCCTGCTAACTTTCGTTACATTCAGTCCGTCATTAATTCTCGACGGATATTTTTTTTCTCGCCTTATGCGCCTTTCCACAAAAATAATACTCGGACTTGCCGCTACGCTTACAGTCATCATCGTGATTGCCCTCGTGTTGTCGTACTATCTCGTGACGAAATCATTTCCAATGTATGACGGCACGGTCGCTTTGCAAGGAATACGGGCTGAAGTCAGTATTTATCGTGACGACTACGGCATGCCGCATGTCTATGCCCAGTCGGAGGACGATGCGTGGTTTGCCGTCGGGTATCTCCATGCGCAGGATCGGCTTTGGCAGATGGAGTTGATTCGGCGTGCGGGCATGGGACGCCTGGCGGAAATATTAGGCGAGCCTGCGTTGAAGGTTGACAAAATGTTTCGCACCATCGGACTTCCCGAGGTGGCTCAACAATTAACGGATAAGCTCGATGACCAAACCCGCGCGCAGTTGGAATCGTACGCGAATGGAATCAATACCTATATTCAAATGAGTCGGGGCAACTATCCCGTGGAATTTGACGTACTGAATTTCAACCCCGAACTGTGGAAGGTGGAACACAGCGTCGGCGTCTCGCGCCTGATGGCGTGGGAGTTAAACCATGCCCGCTGGGTCGATATGTTGTTGGGGGAGTTGGTTGAGCGTTTCGGCGAACGAAAAGCGCGCGAGATTTTCCCCGAGTGGAATGAAGCCGATCCGTTGATTATTCCCGAGCGACAGCCGGGTAGAAGAATTGCCGGGTCGCTGCAATCATTGCTGGACGCCGACCGCACCTATCGCACGCTCACCGGCGCGCCGGGATTCCACGGGGGGAGTAATGGATGGGTAGTGTCGGGCAAGAAATCTGCGACGGGAAAACCGATTCTCGCCAACGACCCCCACTTGGCGTTGACTGCCCCTGCGCGCTGGTACGAAATGCATATATCCGTCCCCGGCTTTGAGGTAGAAGGAGCAACGATACCCGGCGTGCCATTTGTAGTCATAGGCCGCAACCGCACTATCGCGTGGGGCGTGACCAACGCCATGGCAGACGACGAAGATTTTTACGTTGAAGAGGTCGATTCGCTCCTTCACCCGACTCGCTACAGGTTCAATGGAACATGGAAACCCATTAACCAACGCGTCGACACCATTTTTGTGAAAGAGGGCGACCCTGTATTTCTCACGGTCTATAGAACGCATCGCGGACCGGTCGTCAATCGATTTGAGGCGTCGGCACAGTACGCGGAGAACCTCATTTCTATGCGCTGGACGGGATACGAGGTTTCCAATGAAGCAAAAGCATTTTATCTGATGAACAAAGCGGCAAATTGGAAAGAATTCAAAGACGGGCTGAAGCATTTTGCCATTCCGGCGCAAAATTTCGTGTATGCCGATGTTGAGGGAAACATCGGGTATCGCACGGGTGGAATACTTCCGATTCGGCGTCTCAAAGGTCCCACACTGCCGTATCCCGGTGAAACGGATGACTTCGAATGGAGGGGGTACGTGCCGTTCGAGCGAATGCCTGAATCCTACAACCCGCCCGAAGGCTACATCGTCACTGCGAACAATAAAATTATTTCCGACAATTATCCCTATCATATTTCACACCATTGGGAACCCCCTTGGCGCGCAGTACGCATCAACGAAGCGCTCCGCAGTCAGGAAATGTTTTCGGTGGAGGATGTTCAGCGTTTGCAACAAGATGTAACCTCGCCCCATGCGCGGGAAATCGTTCCGTTCATTTTGCAGGCATATCAACAAAGCGACACGCTGAGCAGAGAGCTTTCCGAGGCGCTCACGCATTTGCGCAATTGGGATTTTCGGATGTCTAAGGACGATGTAGCAACAAGCCTGTTTCAATCGTTTTTTGTAAATGTTATCCAAAACACCTTTGAAGACGAAATGGGCGCTGAGCTTTTAGGGCTGTATGACACCCTCGCGAGTATTCCCATGACGGTCACGACGCGATTGCTCACAGAGGGCACGTCATCGTGGTTTGATAACGTGCTCACGCCGGAACGCGAAACGCGCGATGATATTATTCGGCAAAGTTTCGAGAAGGCGTTACACGACTTGAAAGGTTCGCTTGGTGGAGAACTGAAAGAATGGCGCTGGGGAAGACTGCACAAAGTCGAATTTGGACATGTATTTGGGGATGTGCCGATCCTGCGTTCGATTTTCAACGTTGGACCATTTCAAGTACCGGGGTCGCATTCTACGGTATGGAAAGGAGATTACCGGCTTGCGCGGCCCTTTGTGAATCATGTCGGACCTTCCACGCGGCAAATTTTTGACCTCTCCGACCCGAACAACACGCGCGCGGTCACGCCCCCAGGCCAATCCGGTCAGCCCTACCACAAACACTATGACGATCAAATTACGCTCTGGCTTGAAGGCGGTTACCGGCAAGTACCGATGGACAGGCAACTCGTTGAACAATCCAGCAAGAACCATCTCGTGTTGAAGCCTTTGCAATGAACTTCTCGCAAAAATTACGCGCAGCGTTGAGCCGGGCGCAGTCGATATGCGTGCTGACGGGAGCAGGCGTTTCGGCGGAAAGCGGCGTACCGACGTTCCGCGGCGCAGAGGGTTTATGGCAGAAATTTAAGCCGGAAGAGCTGGCGAACTTCGATGCATTCATCGCCAACCCCGAGCTCGTATGGGAGTGGTATAGTTACCGCAAACAAGTGATGAAGAATGTCCAGCCGAACCCGGCGCACAAAGCATTGGTGGAGATCGAACAGCTCGTGCGTGACTTTACACTGGTGACGCAAAATGTCGATAACCTCCACGCCCGCGCAGGAAGCAAAAATATACTTGAGCTACACGGAAATATCGAACGCAGTTACTGCATCGAGTGCCGTACCTTCACAGATGATGTGGAGCTAAGCGCCGACCACAAGGCTCCGCGCTGTAACACATGCGGCGGATTGGTGCGCCCGGATGTTGTCTGGTTTGGCGAGCTTCTGCCGATGGACATTCATCAACAGGCGGTGAAAGCGGCTGAGCGGTGCGACCTGTTTCTCTGTATCGGAACGTCTGCTGTGGTATACCCGGCGGCGGCGCTCCCGCTTACGGCACGCGAGCGGGGCGCCTATCTTGTTGAAATAAACCAAGAAAATACCGACCTTTCACTCCGCACGCACGAGACCATTCTCGGCAAGGCGGGGGATATTCTTCCCCAGATCGTACACGAACTTCAAGCCGTGAAGGAACGCGCCTCATGAATAACCTTATGAATAAAGCCAGAACAAAAATCGTTGCGACCATCGGTCCTGCATCGCAAATGACGGATACACTCGTGCGTATGATCGAAGCGGGGATGGACGTTGCGCGGCTGAATTTTTCCCACGGATCCCATTCCATGCACGCCATGGTACTCCAAAGCGTACGCGAAGCGTGCAAGAGAACCGGACAGCATCTTTCCATTTTGCAAGACCTCAGCGGACCGAAAATTCGCACCGGACTTCTCGAAGAAGCGACCGTAGAATTGAAAACGGGCGGGCAGTTTATCTTTACTATTGAAGACATTCGAGGCAACGAACAGCGCGTCTCCACCACCTATAAGCGTCTTCCGCAGGATGTGAAAATCGGCGACACGATTCTGGTGGACGACGGCAAAATGAAACTCACGGTTGCATCAAAAACGGAAACGGACGTCATCTGCACTGTGGTGAACGGCGGAATTCTCGCTGAAAAAAAAGGTATGAACCTGCCCGGCGTGAAGGTCAGCGTCGCTTCGTTTACCGAGAAAGACGTCGAAGACCTGAAATTCGGACTTGCCAACGATATAGACTATGTGGCGTTGTCGTTCGTACGCAGCGCGGACGACATACGCCAATTGCGTGAAGTGATCATTAAAGAAGTGCAGAAAGGCAAGCGTGTCCCCATTGTCGCGAAGATTGAAAAGCCCGAAGCCGTCGAGAACATTGACGAAATTATTGCGGAAACGGACGTGGTGATGGTCGCTCGCGGCGACCTCGGCGTGGAACTTGCGCCCGAGGACGTGCCCGTAGCTCAAAAAATGATCGTGCGGAAGTGCAACGAAGCGGGCGTTCCTGTTATCGTTGCGACGCAAATGCTGGAATCCATGATCGGCAACCCGCGCCCCACACGCGCCGAGGCGAACGATGTCGCCAACGCCGTGATGGACGGCGCAGACGCCGTTATGTTAAGCGGAGAAACGTCGGTCGGCGCGTTTCCTGTCGATGCAGTGCAGACGATGGACCGCATCATCTGCAAGTCGGAAGAACAGCACCGCGACCATCTGCACATCGTCAGCAAGTCCACGAATCAGGATTTCTTGTCGTTCGACGCCATCGGGCGCGCCGCATGTGTTATTGCAGAGCAGGTAAATGCCAAAGCCATCGTGACGGTGACGCATTCTGGGTTCAGCGCAATCAATACGGCAAAATACCGCCCGAAGGCGCGTATTCTTGCCGTTACTGCCCGGGAGAAAATCCTGCGGAGGTTAAATCTTGTCTGGGGTGTGCATGGAATTATTGTCCCGGATTTGGGCGGCGATACCGACAAGGCGCTTAAATTAATCAACGAGGAACTGGTGAAAAGCGGCTACGTGAAGAAAGGGGATTACATCGTGACGACGGTGGGCATACCGTTGTTCGCCCAAGGTTCAACGAATACGATTAAGGTAGAAAGAGTGGAGTGAGGGTGTTTGTTAGTTATACTGAGTAGAAAGTATGGAGTGGAAGGGCTACGTACCTCTTAACTTAAAACCTAAAACCTGAAACCTGAAACCTGAAACTTGGAACTTGGAACTACTCTTTCTTCGCTCCCTGCTCGATCCAGCGGTAAATCGTCATAACTTCTTCTTCAGTCAGCTTTTTCTTATTGCGTGCCATCTGTTTCCCGAACGGCGGATTGGGCAACAGCTTTAGATAAAGATTACTTTCCTTCGGCTTTCCCGGCACGACCGTATCACCGTGCTCGCCGCCCTTCATCAGTGTTTCCCATGTATCCAATGCTAGCCCGCTGGGGTTTTCATTTTCGGCGGCATGGCACGGCATGCAATTCGACCGTAGTAGAGGGACGATGTTCTTTTTGTAATCGTATTTTTTCTTTGCCGTGCTGTCCTGGCTAAATACGCTGACGCTTAGTAACACCGTTACACCGAACAAGAATAACAATCTTCGTGTCATAGTTACGTCCTCAGTTATTTTTCGCCCCCTGGTTAATCCAATCCTCAAGTAAATCGATTGTGGCTTGAGGAAGCCGCGTGCCGTCTTTCGGCATCCTTGAATTGACTCCGCAGTCCGTATCAGCCGAGTTCGATGAAACGCGGATAAACAGTACGCTCTGAGCAGCATTTCCCCCCAGGACACGCTTCAGCGTTGTGCAGGAGGCCTGAGCGTTCACATTAACCAGATTGTTATAACTTACTCCCTGCGTCAAAAAAAGTCCCCCGCTCCCGCCGTGACATCCCACACACCCATTGCCGTTGAAAATCGGTTGGATCTGCTGGGCAAACGAGACCTCGTCTCCCTGCGGTTCTTCCGGCGGAGGCGGCTCAAGTTCAGACCCCGCATCGGTGCAGGATAAACTCAACGTCATCACGCACACCATCCCCGCTCCCGTTAGTACTGTCAACGTTCGGTGCATAGTAGTTCCGGAGATGATTAAAGAAAAAAGTGGAACATCACATGAAGGTCGGTTGTCTTCACGTTGAGCACGGTGTCGTCGGTGTACCGTACGAGCGGACGCACCTCCACACCGCTGAACGGGAAAAATTCGAATCCGCCGGAATACCGCGTAGCAACCCCCGTTTGAAAATCGACGTTCGGGTCGAAGACATCATACATCAATTTCAGGTCGAACCCTTCGGTGAGTACATAGCTTGCCTCGAGCATCACCGCGCGCTGTGTAAGTTGAGCGCCCGCGCCGTTGCGGGTATTACGGTCGCCATTCACGCTCATCAGCGGGGAGTTGCCTTCGATCTGTTCAATTTCTCCTACGAGAGTAAGCCTATCGGCGAACGTCAACGCACCGAAACCGCTCAGCATCATCAAATCTGCTCCGCCCGCTTTATCGTTATAGACGGACGCTCCGAGCATCACGTTCGCAAACCCGGCGTCGAATCGCGCATCGGCGCGCGCATAGAGAGCTTTCGGCACGACACTTGAGCGGTCGCCCACGACGCCGTTGGTTATTGCCGCCACAATGCTAATCGGGTCCGGCGCAATACCGACTTCAATGCCCGTTTGCTGTCCGGTGTTATTCCGGAACGGCGTAGCCTCCCGTACATACGAAGTATGGTCGTCGAGCCGCAAACTATAGGACGGCGTGAATCTTCCTAACTTGATGTACCCGTTCGCGGGCAGGATTTTTGCCAGCCCGAATACCTCATAGCGCACATAAGGTCCGAAGGCGGGATTGACATATAGGTTAATTTTTCTCGAGAGCGCAAAATTGAAATACACGTCCGCCTGCATCGGGAAGAAAGAACTGCGGTCGTTACTCCCGTTGTCCTTTGTCTGGTAGAAATAGAGCATCCGGAAATCCGCGCCGTACGAAAGGAAATCCGTAATATTGGTGCTGAATTCTTCGAGTGCGAATTCCTCTTGCCACGACTTAATGGGCAGTTCGTCCGTGCCGTACGAAACGCCGAACGGCGAGCGCATGCCGCCGCCCGTTGGATTTACATGGCAATTCTTGCACGAATAACCGGTACGGCTGGCAAAACGAGGAAGCGAAATGGCGGATACAGTCACAATGGTCAACAAGAGAATAATGCAAGCAAATCGTTGAGTCATGGATTCCTCGAGATGGAATGTACGGTATGAATTACTTCACACATCACAGACTAAAAATAGATAAAACGACGCTCAGATTCAACAAAAACTTGCATTGGATGCCTTGATTCTTGAGCATTCTCGCTCTACATTTGCTTTAACGCTCTAAGAGTTTAACAGTATCAGAGAGGAATGAGTTCCTGTATGGATGCACCGTTGACGTTTCTCACACATCTCGAATGCAGTGTATGTGGAGATAGGCATTCTCCGCACGAACTGCAGACCGTGTGCCGTTCTTGCGGAAAATCTCTAATTGCGCGCTACGACCTGCAAGCGGCGAAGAATCAATTTCGCCGCGAGCATCTCAAGGAAAAAACTCCGTCCATGTGGCGGTATCTTCCGGTTCTGCCGGTCGAGCGGGAGACAAACATTGTTTCATTGGGCGAGGGCATGACGCCGGTTATTCCGCTTCGGACTCTCGGCGGCGAGTTGGGGCTTCCGAACTTGTGGATGAAAGACGATG
>DASWKY010000045.1:0-4378 GCA_036396395.1 Bacteroidota bacterium
ACGGCTGAAAGCCCGCTCATCATTCCGGAAGGCGCAGTCATCGTGCAGGGCAGTCGGCACATCGACGCACCGTTCGCCAAACAGCATCACCTCGCGCTCTACACGCCTATCATTATCAAGTACCGTGACGAGAAAACCGACGCCGCCTCTGCACTGGAAGAAAGCCTGCGATGAAACGGATTTTGATCTGCGGCAGTAACGGGCTTCTCGGACAACGGCTTTCCCTCATGTTAGGCAATCAAACGGAGTATGAAATCCTCAACACGTCGCATCACCGCACCTTTGTGCTTGAGAAACACCTGTTTGATTATACGCAATTAGACATCACACGCAAGGGCGACGTAAAAAGCCTCATTTCAAGTTTTCAGCCGACGGTCATTTTCAATGCGGCGGCGGCAACCAATGTTGATTGGTGCGAGACTAACCGCGATGAAGCGTGGAAAATCAACGTCAACGGCGTCGAGCATCTTATCGAAGCCGCACGGAAAGTCGGCGCTAAGCTGATTCACGTTTCAACGGATTATATTTTCGACGGCAAACACCCGCCGTACAAGGAAGACGACCGCCCGGAGCCGCTTTCGTACTACGGCAAATCGAAGCTCGCCGCCGAAAACGCGCTCAGGCTCAGCGATATTCCTCATGCCATAATCCGCACCATCGTTGTGTATGGACACGGCATGAACGTCAAGAAAAATTTTCCACTCTGGGTGCTCGAAAACCTGAAAGCGGGCAATACGATCCGTTGCGCAGAAGACCAGGTGAACAACCCGACGTATGTCGGCGACCTCGCGCGCAGTCTCATCAAGGTGATGGAGCGCGACCGCGAAGGAGTGTATCATGTCTGCGGCAGTGAGGCGGCAAGCCGGCTCGTGTTTGCTCAGCGTGTCGCAGAGGTGTTCGGGCTGGATGGCTCGCTTCTTCAACCGGTGAAGAGCGCCGACTTACAGCAAGCGGCGAAAAGACCGCTCAACACATCGTTCGTACTTGATAAAGCTAAACGCGAACTTGACATCGAACCGCTCGACGTGAAACAGGGATTGTTACTCTTGAAACAAGAACTCGAGCAATCGCGAAAGAATTAAATGGAGATCGTCCTCCCCATACTCGCAGGCTTCACGCTCGGTTGCATCCATACTTTTGATGTCGACCATATTGTCGCTGTAACCGCGTTCGCCAGCAAGCGGCAAACTGTAACCGGCGCGGCAACATTCGGCTTCCTCTGGGGACTCGGGCATACCGCGACGCTCGTCGTGCTCGGCGTTCTGTCGATCACGTTCCGCTTTGCCATTCCACCGATGATGGAATCAATCGCCGAAACGACTGTAGGCGCGCTTCTCATTGCTATCGGCGCGTGGGTATTGCTCAGTATGTTCCGCCAGAAACAAATGCATATACACAAACACACGCACGACGGCGTCGAGCACGTGCACATTCATTCTCATGCTGATGGAGAAAGTCACCGTCATTCGCATTCCATGTTTTGGGTCGGCGCAACACACGGGTTTGCGGGCACAGCCGCGGTGATGGTTATCATCCCGGTCGCAATTTCTCAATCCGTGTTCTCTGCGCTCGCGTATTTACTGCTCTTCGGCATCGGCACCATGGCGGCGATGAGTATGTTTGCATACACCATCGGCACCGTCGCGGCACGCGTGCAGTCTCGCTCTATCTTGACGTGGTTTCAAGCGCTCTCCGGCATAGCGAGTATGGTTGTTGGTTTTATGTGGGTAGGAGTGTAACGTATCCGATGCAATATATTTGTCTCCAATTCGTCGTACTCCTTATCCTCTTGAGTGGAGTCGGGTGCGGGTCCAGCCGTACGTTGCCGGATGCGAGCATTCTCCGTGTACTGACATTTAATATCCACCATGGAGAAGGTACGGACGGCGAGATTGACATCAAGCGAATCGCGAAGCTCATTCAAGATTCAGGAGCAGACATTGTGGCTCTGCAAGAAATCGACCGTTGGACCGAGCGCACAAAAAAAATTGACATCATGAATGAACTCGTTGATTTAACCGAGATGACCTATGCCTTCGGCAAAACAATTGATTTTCAGGGCGGCGAGTACGGGAACGGAGTGTTAACGCGATTCCCGATTCTTGAAGAACGCAACGTGCTCTATACGATGACGCGGCCGATAACGCAGGAAGGCGAACAGCGCGGTGCCATGCAGTTGGTGCTGGACATTCGGGGACAAGAAATTGTTCTCATGAACACTCACCTCGACCATAGCGATGATGACGCCGAACGCATGGCAAGCGCGACAGTCCTACTTGAGATGGCACAGAGCAATGCCACGCGTCCTATTCTCATCTGCGGCGATATTAATGATATTCCCGACAGCCGTACAGTCAGTATTGTGACGGAATATTTCAGCGATAGTTGGGAGATTTCTGGGGCTGGAGAGGGTTTTACGTACCCGGCTTCACAACCTGTCAAAAGAATTGATTATATTTTTGTTTCCAAACCCGTCTCGACAACAGGAGTATCGCTACGTCCAACATCAGCCCGCGTGTTGAAAAGCGACGCCTCGGACCATTTGCCCGTGCTTGTGGAATTTGAAATCATCAATAATTGACCTATGCTCGATATTAAATTCATACGTGAAAACTACGACGCCGTCCGCAAGGGCGCGGAAGCCAAAGGCTTAACCGTCAATCTTGGAGATATCATTTCCCTCGACGAAAAGCGCAGGGCGTTGATTCAAGAAGGCGAAGCACTGAAAGCGAAACGCAACCAGGTCTCAGCAGAGGTCGGCAAGAAGAAGAAAGAAGGCGCCGAAGTATCAGCATTGATTGCGGAGATGGAGGTGGTCAAAAACCGCATCCAATCGCTCGACCACGAACTGCACGCGATTGAGCATTCGTTGAATGCGTTACTCCTGAATGTTCCCAATCTCCCGCATCCGTCCGTTCCGGTCGGCAAGACTCCCGCGGACAATAAAGAGGTCTTCGTGTGGGGCGAAGCACCGGCAGTGGATTTTCCGCTCAAGCCACACTGGGATTTGACTGAGAAATTGGGCATCATCGATTTTGCGCGCGGCTCGAAAGTCGCCGGAGCCGGCTTCCCCTTCTATGTGGGCAAGGGCGCAACACTCGAACGCGCACTAATCAATTTTTTCCTCGACCAGGCAATACAACACGGCTATACGGAAATCATACCCCCTATTGTCGTCAATGAAGACAGCGCACGCGGCACAGGACAATTGCCGGATAAAGAAGACCTGATGTATGCCGCCGAACGCGATAATTTGTTTTTGATTCCAACGGCTGAAGTGCCGGTCAGCAATTTTCACCGTGATGAAACACTTCAAGAACAGGATTTGCCGTTGCAGTATGTAGCGTATACACCCTGCTTCCGGCGCGAAGCAGGCTCGTACGGCAAAGATGTGCGCGGGCTGAACCGGCTCCATCAATTCGACAAAGTGGAATTGGTGAAATTTGTTCACCCCTCGACGTCGTACGACCAGTTGGAATCGTTGCGCGCGGACGCAGAACGCCTCCTGCAACTCCTGGGGTTGCGGTACCGGGTGCTTTTGATGTGTACGGGCGACATGGGCTTTACGCAATCGAAAAAATATGACCTAGAAGTTTGGGCGCCCGGGCAAGAAAAATGGCTCGAAGTGTCTTCGTGCAGTAATTTTGAGGCGTTTCAGGCGCGGCGCATGAATGTACGCTTTAAGCCTGCGAGCGGTAAACCGGAATTTGTGCATACCCTCAATGGGTCTGGACTTGCATTACCCCGCATTGTTGCCGCGCTGTTGGAAGTAAATCAAACTCCTGAAGGAAAAGTCATTATTCCGAAAATCCTGCATCCGTACACAAAATTTGAAACTATCGGCTAAGTAATATCGTTTTACAGACAACCCTCATTTTTGATTTTCTATTTATCTCATGAAGTCGCTTTTACGTCTTAAACCATACCTCCTACGCTATAAGAAGACGCTTCTTCTCGGTATTCTCACTGTCGTCGGAAGCAACCTGTTCTCGGTTGTTCAGCCGTTGTTGTTAGGCTACGCGGTGGATGAGTTAAAAACCGGCATCGAGAGTAATACGAACGTCACGGACAGCCTGATGATGTGGGCATTCTACATCGTCGGATTCTCGCTTATCGCCGGATTTTTCACGTACTTAACGCGCCAAACGCTCATTGTGACCTCGCGGCACATCGAATTCGACCTGCGCAATGATTTCCTCGCGCACTTGCAAAAACTGCATTACCCGTATTTTCAGAACAAGCCGACCGGCGACCTGATGGCACACGCCACCAATGACATCGCCGCCGTGCGCAATGTGCTCGGGCCCGGCATCATGTATCCTTCCGATACGCTCATGACGTTCACGATGGTGTTGACCATGATGCTCGTGACCGATTG
>DASWKY010000046.1:0-3811 GCA_036396395.1 Bacteroidota bacterium
TATTGTGGGGCGCTCCGGAAGGGCGCAGATGCTGTTGGACATGAAAAAGTATGCGCCGGAGTTGTGGAAGGAAATAGAGACGTTCCGCCGGGAACACTTGTTAACGAAAGTCCAGGTGATGTTCCAACAGGCGAAAAAGGAAGGGCTCTTTCGCGACGACCTCAACACGGATATTTTTATGTTGATGTTCATCAATTGCGTGGAAGGAATCATCAACCCATATACACTCTCGGAACATTCGTTTTCCGCAAAGGAAGCGTTCCAATCGGTATTCAAAATATTATTTAATGGCGTGCTGACAGACGAAGCGCGCTCAACATTTCATCTTTTCGAACCGACGTATTCTCCCAATCTTTAACTCAGAGGCGCGTATGAACAAAACACGCTCAACCGTAGAATCAAGAGTGATGAAACAAAGCAACCACCCCCGACCCCGCTTCGCGGGCTCGACCCCTCCTTGCCAAGGAGGGAAAAAAAACAAGGCTCGTACAGAAGAGCTCTCCAGAGAGATGTTTGTCCGCCTAACCAAGGGGGACGCGGCTCGTTCTTTGAGCCGCAGGGGGTTAAGTTTTTTAGGGAGTGCTTCCAAATACGTTTTTCATGCCGGATTGAGCTTCCTCTTCCTTCTGCTGTTCATAGGAATATCCGGTTGTAACAACAACGACGGCACAACCATCACCGAATCCGGCACGCTCGAAGCGACCGAAGTTACTGTGAGCGCGCAAGTGGGCGGAACGGTGAAACAACTGCGAATCGATGAAGGCGCGGCGGTGAGCGAAGGTGATACGCTCGCCGTTCTCGATGCAACCGACTTGGTGTTACAACTCCGGCAAGCTGAGGCGGGTATCGCGATGGCGGAGGCGCAGTTGAAACTTGCACTCGAGGGGATGCGCAAAGAAGACGTAGTGCAGGCGGAGGCGAATTTCAACAATGCGCAGTCCGACCTGCGGAGAATGGAAGAACTCTTTGCCGCCCAGGGTGTTTCCCAAAAACAATTGGAAGACGCGCGTACACGTTTTACGGTCGCCCAGCAGACATATGAAAAAGCCAAAGCGGGGTCACGGCAGGAGGAAATTGCTCTTGCCCGCTCAAGCCGTGATCAGGCTTCGGCAGTTGCCGCCGCGATAAGAAAAAAGGTCGGTGATTGCTACATTCTTGCTCCGATAGCAGGGACGGTCACGAAGCGGTATATCGAGCGCGGTGAATTAGCTGGACCCGGCATGGCGATCGTGAAGCTTTCGAATTTACAAGAAATGACTCTCACCGTGTATCTGCCGGAAGCTGATATTCCAAACATTCAATTAGGCGGAAACGCACAGATACGGATCGATGCGTTTCCGGAGAGGAATTTCGACGGTACGGTGGTGTTTATTTCGCCCACGGCGGAATTTACTCCGAAGAACATCCAGACGCGCGATGAACGCACGAAGCTGGTGTTCGGTGTTAAATTGCGCGTGGCAAACCCCGACGGTTCGCTCAAAGCGGGCATTCCGGCTGATGTGACGTTTACGCTCAGCAGGTAATTGATTCAGAAAAAAGGAAAGATTATATGCCGCCCTGATGGGGCTTTCGAACTTCTGGGATATATTTCTAAAGACTTGATGCTCCTAACGGAGCGAGGACAAAATCGAGAATGAGTATTGGAGAGTCCCGTAGGGACGAGATTTTCATAGCTTAATTTCCAACGTAACAGACAGCCCCGTCAGGGGCGCGATAGTATCATCAAGAGAACAAAAGCCGCTAGTATATGTCGAACGCAGTCGAACTGTATAACGTCGTAAAAAACTTTGGTGAAAACAGCCGGCAAATTGTGGCGGTTGACCACCTATCGCTCAACATTCGGCAAGGAGAAATCTTCGCTCTTGTCGGTCCGGACGGTGCGGGAAAAACCACCACCATCCGCATGATGTGCGGTGTTCTTCAGCCGAACGAGGGAAGCGTGACAATTCTCGGTATGCCGATGCAGACCGAGCGCGAGGCGGTAAAAAAACGTATCGGTTATCTCTCCCAGCGGTTCAGCCTCTACGGCGACCTGACGGTCGACGAGAACATCGATTTCTTCGCTGAGATTCACCGAGTCAAACAGTTCAAAGAACGCAAGGAAGAGTTACTGCAATTCACCCGGCTTGCTTCGTTCCGAGACCGCCTCGCCATGCGTCTTTCGGGCGGGATGAAACAAAAGCTTGCCCTCGCGTGCACGCTTATCCATACGCCCGAGGTGATTTTTTTAGACGAGCCGACAACGGGCGTCGACCCGGTCTCGCGGCGCGATTTCTGGAAAATTCTTTCCACGCTCCTCAAATCCGGCATCACGATTATCGTCAGCACGCCCTATCTCGATGAAGCCGAGCGAAGCACACGCGTTGCGCTCTTGAACGAGGGGAAACTGCTTGTGTGCGATACGCCGGAGGCGGTCAAAGCATCATTCACAAAAGAGGTTGTGGAAGTTATCGTCGATGAGACACGCAAAGCGGTGCTCGCACTGAACGAATCGAAAGCCGGCATCAGCGCGCAGTTGTTCGGCGATAGGATTCATGCCGTTGTCCCGAAAGGAGCATCTGTCCTCAAGGAGCTTGAGAGTGTGCTTAAGCGTGAAGGCATCACGGCGCGCAGTACTCGTCTCATTTCGCCGTCGCTCGAAGATGTGTTTATTTCCCGGATTACTTCTTAACAAATATTTATCCACGAAGTGCACAAAGGACACGAAGAATAAAAAATATTTTTTCTTGTTTTATACTTTGTGTCCTTTGCGCTTATTGCATCCCGCCGCTCTTGGGCGGGACGTGTCCTTTGTGGATAGCATCATATTAAGGAATCATGACACACAATACTACACATACCAACGGATACGCTGTCACCGTAGAGGGGCTTACCAAACGCTTCGGTTCGTTTACAGCCGTGGAAAACATGAGCTTTAACGTGAAGCGCGGCGAGGTATTCGGCTTTCTCGGTCCCAACGGCGCAGGTAAATCGACGACCATTCGCATGCTCTGCGGTTTGCTGGACCCGACATCGGGCAGTGCCGTTGTGGGCGGGTATCATATCGGCAGGCAGTCGGATTTGGTGAAGGAGAACATCGGCTACATGTCACAACGATTTTCCCTGTATGAAGACCTGACCGTCGAGCAGAACATTCATTTCTTCGGCGGTGTGTACGGGCTTGAGGGACAACGCTTACGTGAGCGCAAGGAATGGGCAATCCAGATGGCAGGACTGAGCGGCAAAGAAACGATGCTGACTGACAATCTTTCGGGCGGTTGGAAACAACGGCTTGCGCTCGGGTGCGCCATTCTGCATGAGCCTTCGATTGTGTTTCTTGACGAACCGACGGGCGGTGTTGACCCTATCTCGCGCAGGGACTTTTGGGATTTAATCTACACGCTCTCTCACAACGGCGTAACGGTGTTTGTCACGACGCATTATATGGACGAAGCGGAGCACTGCAACACTATCGGCTTTATTTATGCCGGGAAGCTCGTCGCTCTCGGGTCCCCGACAGAACTCAAACACCGACTCAACCGGTACAAGATTTTTGAAGTGCAATCCGAAAAGCCGGTGGAAGCGATGGAGTTGTTGCAAGAACAGAAGTGGGTGACGGAGACGTCGATCTTCGGTTCTTCGTTCCACGTCAGCACTGCCGATATCACGAACGCGAAAACCCGAATACGGGGTGTGCTTGACGGCAAATCTCTCGCCGTGCACCGGCTCGAACAGATTACCCCGTCGCTGGAAGATGTGTTCATCCATTTGATTGCCGAAGAGGACCAGCGTACAACGTGACATCAAAGATAATGTCCGCAAAGGGCACGAT
>DASWKY010000047.1:0-3741 GCA_036396395.1 Bacteroidota bacterium
CTCCCTCACAGGTTGAAGAAAAGAAACCCGTTGAGTCAAAACAAGAAACCGGCAATCGGGACGTTGTAAGCCCGAGCGAACCGTTACCTCTGCCTCCCGTGGATGTGCCGGCTGTTTCGCCGCTGGAGCCGGCGGCAATGAGCGAATTAGAAATGATTGACAGGGTGTTCTTCGGCGATTCGCTCTATGCGATCGTCAAAGCGGCGCCCCACCTGCGGCATCTTGTGCTCCGGCAAATGCTCGTGGAGAATGTACCGAAGACGGATACGCTCGCAGTGTTAAGAAAGCAACTCGCGGAAGCAATGCTTCCGTATATCAATATGTCCGAAGTAGAGCGGCAGGCGCGCTTCCATATGAAAGTATTCGGCACGGCGACAAATCCCATGCGCCCCGGACCGATTCCCGGCAACATCCCCATCACCGATATTCTGAGAGCGCTTATTGAATTGTTGAAATAATATTATTCGGTAGGGGCACGTTGCGACGTGCCCCTACTGATCACTACCCACGAAGGAGGATTCTATGAAACGAATATTGCTGTTTCTGCTGTTCGTTGTTCTTGCCTGTCAGGTCGGCGCGCAAACCATCTCGCAATCGGAGCTTGACAGCTACGTTGCAAGAGTCATGAAAGAGTTTGAAGTGCCGGGTATCTCCGTCGCAGTTGTGAAAGACGGCAAAGTGCTGGCGGCGAAGGGCTACGGCGTGAGGAAGCTCGGCGACCCGACGCCCGTGGACAGCAAAACACTTTTCGGTATCGCTTCAAACACCAAGGTGTTTACAGCAACTGCGCTTGCCTTACTTGCGGAAGAAGGCAAGCTGGAATGGGACGCGCCTGTCATTAATTATCTTCCCTCGTTCAGGTTATCCGACCCGTATGTGACACGAGAAATTACAATCCGGGATCTACTTGTTCATCGCAGCGGGTTGGGACTAGGCGCTGGGGATCTTCTTTGGTGGCCCCCCTCAACGTATAATCGCAAGGAAATCGCACACCGGTTGCGCTATCTACCGTTGGTTACGAGTTTCCGCAGCGCTTACGCGTACGATAACGTGCTGTATTTGATCGCCGGTGAAGTCATTGAAGCAGTTTCTGGATTGACGTGGGAGCAGTTTGTCGAGACGCGGATCCTTAACGAAGTTGGGATGACGACAAGCAATGTCAACCACTCGGATGCCATCGCCGGCGGCAACATTGCCACGACACATGCGCGCATAGACGGCAACGTGCGCATTGTAAAGCCGTTCACGAGCGACAATACGAACCCTGCAGGCGGAATCAACTCGAACGCAGACGATATGGCGAAGTGGATGATTGTTCAACTCGATTCCGGACGCGTCTCGCCGAGCAAGCGTCTTTTCTCACCACAAACAACACGGGAGCTATGGAGTATCGTGACGCCCCTCGGTACCGGCGTTCCACCGCCGGAGGTCGCGCCGATAAGGGCAAATTTCAATGGTTACGCATTAGGGCTTGGCATTCGAGATTACCGCGGGTACAAAATGGTCTCACACACGGGCGGTTTGCCGGGGTATGTCTCGCGTGTGGCGATTATCCCCGAACTAAAAGCCGGCGTTACCGTGTTGACGAACCAGGAGTCCGGCGCGGCGTTTAATGCCATTACGTACTATGTGCTCGACCGGCTGATGAATGCTCCGAAGTTTGACTGGTTCGGGGGGATTTCAACGCTTGTGAAGAGAGAAATGGCATCGGCTGAATCTGCGGATAAGGAAACCGCGGCGAAGCGCGACGCCAATGCGAAGCCATCTTTGCCGCTGGAAAAATATGCAGGCACGTACCGCGACGCCTGGTACGGCGATGTGATGATAGAAAAACAGGGCGAAAAAATGACTATCCGCTTTACGAAAACTCCCTCGCTGATAGGTGACCTTTCGTACTGGCAGTACGAAACCTTTGTTGCGCGTTGGCACGACCGTGAGCTTCGCGCCGACGCGTTCGTGACGTTCGCACTCAACCCGGACGGCTCCATCGAGCAAGTGAAAATGAAAGCCGTCTCGCCAACGACCGATTTCAGTTTCGATTTTCACGATTTAACACTGAAGCCGGTCGCTTCCCAATAATAAATTGCTTTGGGGGCACGTTGCCTGTCTCTTTGGGGCAACGTGCCCCTACGAATATGTATGAACCGCACCGACCGACTCCTCGCTCTTGTCCTTGAAATGCAGAATAAAGGTATAGTCAGGGCTGAGGACCTTGCCGAGACCTTCAGCGTTACCAAGCGTACGATTTACCGCGACGTGCAGGCTCTCTCCGAAGCCGGTGTGCCGGTCGCTGCGGAGCCGGGCGTCGGCTACTCGCTCGTCGAGGGTTACTTCCTCCCACCGGTCAATCTTACGAGTGATGAAGCGATGATGCTTGTCCTCGGCGCCGATTTTGTGTCACACAGCTTCGGCAGGGAGTACTGCGACGTCGCTTCGTCCGCGATGCGGAAAGTCGAAGCGGCACTCCCCAAGCTCAAACGCGTTGAAGTACAGGAACAAAAAAAGAGCATGTGGTTCCTTTCGATGAACCACGGGGATAAAGGACGCGAAGTGGAAATTCTCAAGAGGGTCCGCCGAGCCGTCATCGAACGCAAAACGGTTCGCTTCACCTACTACAAACGCTACGTGCAGGAGAGCGAGGGTCCGTTGACGCGGGAAGTCGACCCGTACATCCTCTGGCACATCAGCGGCAATTGGCTGGTAGGCGGCTACGACCACCTGCGCAAAGCGACGCGTAGCTTCCGGCTAAGCAGAATTGAAAAACTCGAAGTGGCCGACAAGCAATTTATTCGCCCCAAAAATTTTCTCAAGCATTTCGGACATGATGAGAAGTTCAATGTTGTCGTGAAAGCGCTCTTTAATAAATCTGTCGAGCGGTGGGTACTGGAATCGCGCCCGTTCTTTCTCGCTCATCACCGGAAAACCGCGCAGGGTCTTCAAGTTACCCTCAAAAGCAACAGTGTCGACCAACTTATCCCTTGGCTCTTGAGCTGGGGCTCGAACGTTACCGTCCTCTCGCCGGACTCCATCCGCAAGCGGCTTGCCGTTGAAGCGGAGAAAATGCTGTCCGCACATTCATAACACTCTCCTAAAAAGCGGTATTTCCCTTATGTTTAGCTCAAAATCCTACTGACATAAGGTTGTCACCGCCCCGTTGTATATTATATGGCAAGTTTAGTAACAATGAAGCATGTCAAAACATAAATGCCAAGTTAGTGGAGACAAGGATGATATCCCTTAAAGACAAAGTTGTTGTGGTGGCGGGAGCGACACGTGGTACGGGCCGCGGAATCGCTCTCGCACTTGGAGAAGCGGGCGCGATCGTCTATTGCACCGGGCGCAGTACGCGCGCGAACCGCCCGAAGTTGCCGCAACAGAAACGTGAGCCGTTCGACCTTGCGAACCGTCCAGAGACTATAGAAGAGACTGCGGAGATGGTAACCGCTCGCGGCGGGAAGGGAATTCCCGTACAGGTCGACCATACCGTTGAAGAACAGGTAAAGGCGCTCTTCGAGCGCGTTGAACGCGAACAAGGAAAACTCGATATTCTCATCAATGATGTTTGGGGCGGCGACGAGTTGACGGAATGGAAGCCGTTCTGGGAACACTCACTGCAGAAGGGCTTGTTGATGATTCAGCGCGCAGTGCACTCGCACATCATCACGAGCTACTACGCGGCTCCGCTCATGATCAAGACAAAGAAGGGGCTTATCATAGAAGTGACCGACGGAGACCATTATG
>DASWKY010000048.1:0-3423 GCA_036396395.1 Bacteroidota bacterium
CCCCAGCCGCCGAGTATTAAGACAGTTCTATTTTGGATGTCCATGAGGAGTAGTAAGTGGTAAGTATCAAATAGTAAGTATAAATACTAAGGAAGTGAAGCTAGATACAGAGAACTAGTAACTGAAAACTCGCAACTCGGAACTATTTCGGCACAACCGTATCGTACCACGGCTTTTTGTCGCGCGTGCCCAGCTCGTCAATGTGCAGATGCTTCGCCTCAGTGTACTCCTTTAATCCCTCAATGCCAAACTCCCTGCCGACGCCGCTTTGCTTGTAGCCGCCGAACGGAGCCTTCTCGCTGATGAGATGCCACTCGTTGATCCACACCGTTCCGGTGCGCAATCGCTTGGCGACACTCATCGCGCGATCTTTGTTCTTCGACCACACGCCGCCGCCTAAGCCGTAGATAGAATCGTTCGCCATTGCGACCGCTTCGTCGTCCGTTTCATATTGGATTATGGACAGCACGGGACCGAAGATTTCCTCCTGTGCGATGGTCATTTTATTTGTGACACCGGTGAAAATTGTCGGCTCGACGAAGAAACCCTGCGCCAGCGCAGGGTCTCCGGGCGCGTTGCCGCCCGTGGCGGCAGTCGCGCCTTCCTGCTTGCCCTTGGCGACGTAGCCGAGCACTCGCTCTTGCTGTTTCTTCGAGATCACGGGACCTAAATCGGTCGTAGGGTCTTTAGGGTCGCCGAGCTTTAAGCGTTTAGTTTTGGCGACGAGCTTCTCCACAAACTCACCGTATATTTTTTTAGGAAGGAAGAGCCGCGTCCCCGCCTCACAGCATTGACCTTGATGATAAAAGATCGCATACATCGCGCCGTCCACCGCAAGGTCGAGGTCGGCGTCGTCCAGCACGATATTGGCGGATTTACCGCCGCACTCGAGCGTGACTTTTTTGAGATGCTCGGCGGCGAGCGCCATCACGCGCTTGCCGACGGCGGTCGATCCGGTGAACGAGATTTTATCCACCATCGGATTCTTCACAATTTCTTCGCCGACTTCGTTGCCGAACCCCGGCACGATGTTCACGACTCCCGCCGGGAAGCCGACCTCGTGGATGATTTTAGCCAGTTCCATTGCGGTGCAGGGGGTCAGCTCGGACGGCTTAAGCACGACCGTATTGCCGGCGGCGAGTGCGGGACCGAGTTTCCAAATTGCCATTTTGAGCGGGAAATTCCACGGTATGATTGCTCCCACGACTCCCACCGGCTCGCGCACGACCATGTTCTGGCTGAAGCCCGGCTTGCTGAGTTCTGTAAGAGGGTCGGTCAGTTCCAACGCCGCGAGCTTGGCAAAATAATTCATTGTGCGAGCGGAGAGGTACACATCCTCGCCCGCCTTGCGGATGGTAGAGCCGGAGTCGTCCACTTCGAGTTTGGTTAGCTCTTTCTTCCGCTCGTTGATTTTATCGGACACAGCTTTAATCAGCGCGGCGCGTTCTTCGGGCTTCATGCGTTGCCAGGGACCCTCGTCAAATGCCTTCCGCGCTGCGGCGATGGCGAGTTTGGCGTCGTCGGCATTCGCCCGCGCGACTTTCGCCACGACTTCCTGATTAAAAGGGTTGATGGAGTCGAATGTTTGTTTCGAGACGGAGTCAACAAATTGTCCGTTGATGTAGAGTTGGTATGAGAGCATAGTTTGAAATGTGATATTATTTTGAAGTAACTGAATTTTCCCCCAACACCTTCCTTACCGCCTCGTAAAATTCCTGCACCTGATGCTGGTATTCCTCGCCGGTGCCGGGACCTTTGAAGCCGATATGGATCGCCTGCACTCTGCCGTCCCGCCCGACGAAGAAGCTGGTCGGGTAGGCGAAGAAATCCGTCACCTGATTCAAAATACGCTCCTGCACGTTCGGCTCATCTACCGTGCCGCAGTAGAGCAGGGGGAAGGTAATACCGAAGCGGTCGCGGTACATAGTGAGATTCTTCTTCGCAAGCTCGTAGTCGTCTTGAATCTCGAACGAGAGTCCGATAATCTCCAACCCCTCGTCCTTAAACTCGGAATACAATTGCTGGAGCACGGGCGCTTCGTCCATACAATTATGGCACCATGTGCCCATGATATCTATAAGGAGCGCCTTGCCTTTCCACCGCGCATCCGTTTGGGTGAGTGTATCGCCTTCGATAGTGATGCCGGAAAACATAAACGGCTCACGCGGATTCTTCATCGCGGTCTTGCGCGTGCCGAGTTTTTCCTTCGGCAGGGTTGGGAGGGGTTCAAGGAGAAACACGCGCGGCGTTTCCTTGCGGAAATATACCCGCCCGATCCAGTTGCCGAAGCTCTGGTTGAGTTCAATCATCGTTGCCTGCCAGCCGGTGAACCTGCCGAGTTGTACGCGCTTGCCGAATTGCTGTCCGACCAGCAAGCCGTAGTCACCGTCCGGGGCGATGAGCGTACCGTATAGCGTATCGCCCTTGACCCAGAATGTCGCCACAGTTGCGCTGTCTACTCCACCCGGTGTAGAGAAATACACTTGATATTTTCCAACCGGCGGAACGGTTGTGGCTTCGTTGTGGGTTGGAACCATGTTTGTGCTTGCTGTCAGCGCGCTGAATTGCATTGTGGTCGTGTCCGACCTGAAACGGAAATACGTGCCCTGCAGTTTACTGCCGTCCCACTGAGCGCGCATCTCCGCGCCGTACTCGGTGAACAGAAAAATAAGCGAATCGCCGCGCTGAATGATTTCCGGGATCGGCGTTTTCTCGTCGCCCACAAGAAAATAACCGGACGCGGGCGATGCGGCAAGGTCGACGTGCATCCTGAAGGCTAAGAGCTTATTCTCCGGAAGCTCGACGATCCCTTCCCACATGGACTCTTTCGGAATGTGCCGCTGACAGCCGGCAATAAGCAGTACGCTAAAAAGTAAAGTGAAATAAGTCTTTGTCCCCCTTACTAAGTCCCAAAGGGATCCCTTCGGGAGGGGACGCGTTCCTTCCGCATTGAGCGGATGGAACGCAGGGGTCAGTTTCTGTGGCAATAGATTGTTCATTGTGATAGTCGTATCTTATTCAGAATTGGAGATTTCTGAAAGATCCAAAATAACTTGGTAGCCGCAGGCTTTGCGTTTTTTGCATCCCGCCGCATGTTGGCGGGATAGCCTGCGAATTTATTCTAAAAACGCAACCTAAAGGTTGCGGCTACCTGTACGTAAATAATTTTTCAGAATTCTCGCTTGGCTAAAACATGCCCGGATGTTTTCCTGTGCCAAACGCCGAGAGAAAGAGAATACTCAGGAGAAGCATTACTTGAACGAGCAGAAAAAGAGAGACCTGGGTATTCATTTTTTTGAGTGTTGATTCCGTACCCGCCGAAGCGGAGCCGTCGCTCAAGCCCTTAATAAGCATCATGCGTTTTTTTGCAAGAATCGGCGCGGTCACCAGTCCGTTCGTCGCCATGACGGCAAAGAGAATCAC
>DASWKY010000049.1:0-3620 GCA_036396395.1 Bacteroidota bacterium
AAATTCATGGACGACGCGCATCTTTGGCTCGAAGTAAAACTTTCCGCCCGCACGTGCGATTGCTTTTTCCTGCATCCGTGAAGCAAACGGACCCGCCTGAGTAGGGAGCGGGTGGCGCAGATATACTTCGCGTCGATATGCCGCGTTGTTGTTGGAAACATAGTTTGTTCTGCCTTCGTGGCCGGGGTCGATATAGGAACGGACGAGCAAGGCGAGCATTCCTTCCGGGAACGCCGTTCCGGGATAGCATGTTCTTCCGCTCACGGCTGAGACCTCGGGATGATTTTTCATCGTTTGAATCAGGCTTGAGAGCCAGCCTTGATCAGGCACACAATCTGCGTCCAGAAGAACTACGATATCGCCGCCGGCGGCGCTCACGCCTGCATTTTTTAGCTCGTAGGACGTGGAGACAGGCGCCGTCACAATTCTGAGAGAAGGCACTAAGTTTCGAACGTCTGGCGGGATGTGGTCTCGCATCTGTTCGGATTCCAAGAGCAGAATTTCCTTCGGCTCATCACACTCTTGTCTATCGACTGCCCTCACCGTTTCCTTTACTTCCTCCCACGCTTTCGAGCCACCGCTGGCATAATCCGCGACAATAATAATGCTTACCGTCGGTTTGACCTTTTCGTTGTTCATAAAGTGGACGCCCCTTAGTTCTCATATCTAAAGAAGCAAAAAAATGTTCTGAAATCAATTACTGTCTTTCACTATCTGAGTTTCGTTTAAGCAACTCGTCGTACTCGCGTGCCACACTTTGGCGCAGGTGTTTAAGTGCAAACCGCGATTCAACTGATGCCCGTCCATTATGACTTATGTTCGTGAATAGTTTTTTGTCATTCAAAAGCCGTTTCACCGCCTCTGCAAGCGCATGCTCATCATTCACCGGAACGAGCAACCCGCTCTCGCCGTCCGTTATTATTTCCGGTATGCCGCCGGAATTCGATGCGACGACGGGCACACCGCACGCCATCGCTTCAATCACCACTCTTCCAAACGGCTCGTTCTCCGAAGGGCACACGAGGACGTCAAGTCCCGCTATCGCGCGTTCGATGTCCGGGCGATACCCAAGGAGATGAATGCTTCGCTCTAAACCTTCGCGATGTATCAATTCATGCAGTGACCGGCGGAGGGCGTCTGCATGGGGCGTATAGCTTTTGAACTGTGCCGCGCCAATCAGGCAAAAGGCATAGGCATTACCTTTGTCCCGCAACCGTTTCACCATCTTAATAAAGAGGGCGTGGTTTTTCCAGCCGATAAACCTGCCGACCATACCGACAATCATTGTCTCTTCAGGAAGTTGTAATTCTTCGCGCAACGCATGTTTCGGCAACGAGGGCGTAAATATGTCCGTATTGATGGCATTGTAGATGACCGATATTTCATTCTTGGTGCTTGGGAGTTCTTTCCGCACAAACTCCCGAACAGCCCCGGAATTCGTCACTATCTTATCCACCCAATGCCGGGCGGCGAAGAACACGAGCGTTTTACGTATGCCTATTTCAAACCAGCGCACATGAAACATCACCGGAATCCCGTGAAGCAATCTTGCGAAGGCGGCAACGTACAATGCCGCGCCGTCGTTGCAATGGATGAGCGACACTGACCGCTCTTGAGCGAGCCGGGCAACACGTATGAGCGCAAGAGCATTTCTCAGCCACACAACCGGATTCAGAAATTGAATAAACGGAAGGGGGGTGGTAAAGGGTATGACTTCAGTATCAATTCGTAGGCGTTGGAGTTGGCGATACAGCTCGCCTCGGTTTGGGACAACTGCAAGCGGAAGGAATCGCTCCGTATCAACTGTGCGAATAACGTCCAGGAAGCTGTGTTGCGCGCCCCCCATTTCTGTTTGAGTACTAAGATAGAGGATGGTATTCATACGGCAAAGTGTGGAGAGGACCAGGCTGAGCGATTCACGCCTTACCTAGATAGGACTCGAGGCTACGGTCGTTGAACAATTTCCAATACATTCCTACGACCTCTAAAGAGCGCATCATCACGCTGAAGCCGAGGAAGACGGGCACTTCATACCATCTGCAATGAATGTATTGAATATTTTGAATGATGTTGTACGTGTCGGAGAGGACAAAAATTCCCCAAAACAGCGGCGGTGCGAATATGCCTATCTGCGCCAACGGCGCGAGCGGCATCGAGGAGTCCAGTGTTCTTGTATGAAAAATATCGTAGCCGTTGCGCAGCGTTCGTTCCCAAATATGTGTTCGCAGGTCATAAAAATTGTGATGGGCAAGTTGCTCCGGGTTGAGTTTCATCCGCATGCCGGCACGGTACAACCTCTCGGCAAGCTGGGTACAGCCGCCGGAACGAATAAATCGCCGGTCATACTGGTTGGATTTAATGACCTCTGCTTTGAATGCGACATTATTGGAAACGAACCGTCGTATCCTATCAGACTCGCGCGGCAATATGCAATGGAAATTGTGGAAGGCACACAACCGCTCTATAAGGGAACTTCCCGGATAATTCGATATACCGACGGACACGTCGGCATTCTTTTCCAAGGTGATGACGATACCGGAAGCCCAGGTCGGAACGTACACGCAGTCGGAGTCCGCAAAGGCGATAATCTCACCCTGCGCTTCCTGAATGCCCAAATTCTTCAAGTAGTAGTAGTCGGAATTCTCGCCCGTGAGGATTTTGACGGAGGGGAATTTCGCGGTGACAGCCCGGTGTTTCTCAGCGTCCCACCCGTACTGGCAGATAATAATTTCGATGTTCTCCAGAGGGTAATCTTGCTTCTGAAGTGAAGCAAGCGTATCGAGTACACCCGTGTGGCTTGATGAAAGATCGGTGGCAGATGATTCAACGATAATGGAGACGATTTTTTTCGAGTTTGTCATGAGCCAGAATTAAAAATGGTTCTTTCATTTTCCGAGCAAATCCAATACGGTAGCCCGTAGCCTACGTTTGGAGTACGTGTAGATATTTGCCATCCCCAGCGTCCAGCGACTGGGGAACCAGCGCGCAAGCAAGAGGTTGCGATTCTGGCTGTAATAGAATTTCCGCTTCTCGTCAAAATTGAAATCGACCTTCCATTTCTTGGTAAAGCGTTCTTTTTCTGAAAGCCAGCGTTGAAAGTCCCACCTCCTCAAGAAATGCGGCATGTCGATCAGCTCGATGGGGGGCGGTTGCACGAACTCAGCGACCGAGCCCGGCTCGAAGTACGCCGCAAGCTTTTTCTTCCTCAGGATATATCCCAAGTCGGCGTCGAACGGCTCTACGTCGTCGAAGAGATTTTTCTCCGGCAGGAATTTCCGGTCAATCAGCATGCAATGCCGCTCAGGGTAGTCGATCTTCGCTCTCGGCAACGGTTTCCGGCCCAGGGCGCCGTCTCGGGAAATAATCGCTTCACTGAATTTCACGCGCCCTTGCCCCTCACTGTCGTCGAATTGACAGCCGGTCGTGTGTAACCGGCCGTAGGTCATATCGATAATGGCAGGACCCACGACAGCGGCGCGCTCCTCGCGCATACATGTGAGCATCGGAATCAGCCAGTTGTCACGTACGATAATGTCGTTTTCGATGATGGCGCAGTACCGTTCGTTGATGTGTTCCAACGCGGCGTTGCGCGCGTTTCCGGAACTCAGCATACGGTCAAC
>DASWKY010000050.1:0-4297 GCA_036396395.1 Bacteroidota bacterium
GGTACTGAGTTCGGTGAACCTTAACGGTAACAAGAGCCTTGAGGGCGAAGCGCTCCTTGCGGTGATGGAAAGCAAGCCGGGTGAGCGATTCAGACACCATTTCATCGAGCGGGATGTACAGGCGATATTACAACAATACGAACAGTCCGGATATCCGTTCACGAAAGTGTCGCTGGGTGATGTCATCCTGAAGGAAGGAGAATCGGCGTACGATGTCGAGGTTGTCCTAAGGATTGATGAAGGAGATATGGTGCGCATTTCTAGGCTAACCATAGAAGGGAACATCGTCACAAACGACAACGTGATTATGCGCGAGGCTCGCTTACAGCCGAATGAAATATTCACCTCGGGCTTGCCCGCCCGCGTCCAACAACGCCTTCAACGACTTCAGCTCTTTTCTTCCGTATCATTGCCCTCATTGTTTGTACGAGAGGACGGCACGGCAGGCTTCCTTGTTCGTGTAACGGAAGGAAATCCCAATCGTTTTGACGGCGTCGCGGGCTACGTGCCTTCGCGTCGTTCGGGAGAGCCCGGCTATGTCACCGGGCTTGCGAACGTTCAATTTCGTAACCTGTTCGGCACGGGCAGACGGCTTTCAGCGCGCTGGCAGAGGGAGAATCAATCAACACAGGAAATCGAACTTCGCTACCACGAGCCGTGGCTCGCTTCGTATCCGGTGAATGCCGATGCGGGATTTTACCAGCGGAAACAGGATTCGAGCTACGTTCGCCGTTCGTACGACCTTGAAGCAGAATTCATGCTAACGGAAGATTTCCGTCTCGGAGCTTCACTCGCGCAACACGATGTGATTCCTTCTGAAGGGTTATCAGCCGTCACAGTCTCTGAAAATCATACGACGACTATCGGCGGATTTCTTTTATATGACTCAAGGGATGATGCACTGACTCCGACGCAAGGGCTGATGTACCGGATGGAGTACCGGACGGGTTCAAAAAAACGAACGTTAGCGCATGTGACAACCACGAGCAGTACTCAGCGTTTCGGGCTTGACGTCGAATACTATGTACCCTTGTTCGCCAGGCAAGTGCTGGGTACTGCCGTGCATGCACGCGAATTCCGCTCCGGCGGAATTGAGGAAAGCGACATCTACCGGCTTGGGGGCACGGCTACACTGCGCGGGTATAGAGAGGGGCAATTTCTCGGCTCCCGTATCGCCTGGTCGAATATCGAATATCGTTTTCTCGTTGCACCCAGGTCATTTCTGTATCTGTTTACCGATGCGGCATATATCGTCAGCCCAGACTTTTCCGCGACCGCCGGAGCCGCATCAGAGCAAACGAAAGTAGGGTTTGGCGCCGGGTTGAGGGTGGATACAGCGCTCGGCTTACTCGGCGTCAGCATTGCGTTGGGGGAAGGCGACACGTTCGGCACGGCGAAACTTCATCTGAGATTGGTGAATGAATTTTAGCAAACTCAAAGCGCTGTTCGAATTGGTAAGGCCTGTCAACCTGCTTCTCGTCTTTTTGACGATTGCCGCCGCCGCTGTACTTGCCGGGGCGCAGAGCGAGCAATGGCAGTTGATCGCCCTCGCGGCTGTGAGCGGTGCTCTGATAGCAGGCGGCGGGTATGCCATCAACGATTATTATGACGTAGAAATAGACGCCGTCAACAAGCCGCAACGCCCGTTGCCTAGCGGGGCGTTAAGCCGGTCTGAGGCGTGGTGGACGTGGCGCATTGTTTCAAGCGCCGGAGTTATCGCCAGCGCGTTTATCGGTCCATACCCTTTAGGCATTGCGATATGTTGGGTTATCTCCTTATATTTCTACAGCCGCAGGTTCAAGCGGAGCATACTGATTGGAAATCTTCTTGTAGGATTAGTTACGGGATTAGCATTTGTCTTCGGCGGTGCGGCTGTCGGCAATCTTGAACAGTCATTTGTGCCGGCGGTTTTTGCATTTCTAGTTAATCTTGCGCGCGAACTGGTTAAGGATGTCGAGGATCTTGAAGGCGATGCACGCGAGTACGCCGGCACATTACCGGTGAAGCATGGTATACGTCCGGCGCTTGTTCTTGCATCCGTGACACTGCTCATTCTCATCGGCTCAACGCTTGCGGCATACCGGTGGGGAGGGTACAATCTTCGCTATCTGGCGATAGTGGCGGTAGTAGACGCTTCATTCGTGTGGGCGATCATTTCGATGTGGCGCGATTCTTCTCCGAAGAACATGCGTCTGCTGAGTACACTGTTAAAAGTAGACATGCTCATCGGACTGCTCGCAATTTATCTTGGGACGGCTCCGTGAAAGACCTCGCAACTGAACGCCTATACTGGCAACGCGGCATCGAGCATCTCGCCGGCGTTGATGAGGCGGGAAGAGGTCCGCTGGCTGGCCCCGTCGTTGCGGCGGCAGTCATTTTTCCGAAGGACGTTTTCATTGACGGCGTGGATGATTCGAAAAAACTATCCGAGAAAAAGCGGAACACACTCTGCATACTCATCAAACAACAGGCGTTGAGTATCGGCATCGGCGTTGTTCAGCACGAGGTGATTGACCGCATTAATATCTATCAGGCGTCCATACTGGCGATGAGGAAAGCGCTCGACGATTTGTCGCTTCAGCCGCAGTTTGCCGCGGTGGACGGCAACAGTTTCAAGCACGATACACTACCGTATGAAAATATCATCGACGGCGACGCGAAGGTGTTTACGATCGCCGCCGCTTCGATTGTCGCGAAAGTAACCCGCGACCACATGATGAGTGAATACCATGAACTCTATCCCGTGTACGGCTTTGCGAAGCATAAAGGCTACGGCACCAAAGAGCATCGCGAGGCGATTCGTCAGCACGGGTTATGCGACATCCACCGAAGAAGTTTCCACGTGAAGCTTGACTAAGACTCAACAGACACGAGATAAGCGAAAGCAACGGGGCGCGGCAGGCGAGGAACTGGCGGCGCGTTTCCTTGAGCAGTGCGGGATGAAGCTCCTTCGGCGGAATTACCGATACGAGCGAGGGGAGATTGATATTATCGCGGAAGACGGAGACGAATTGGTCTTCATAGAAGTGAAAGCCCGCCGCACGAGGTCGTACGGCGAGCCGGAAGATTCCGTTACTCCACAGAAGCAAGAGCAAATCCGTACCGTGGCGGAAGGGTATCTTTTAGAACATGATATTGACGACCGTTCCTGCAGGTTTGATGTTGTCGGAATTTTCTACCATCATGGTAAAGCGGAAATCAACCATATGAAGAACGCTTTTTAACTTATGACCATCCTCGATAAGCACACAGGGTTGTACACAGATTTTTATCAGCTTACCATGGCGCAAGGCTATTTCTTGAGCGGCAAATCCGATACCCGCGCCGCCTTCGATTATTTTTTTCGCGAAAACCCTTTCGAGGGCGGCTATGTGCTCTTTGCAGGGCTGAGCGATCTCCTTGATACACTTCAACAGTTTCGATTCGAAAAAGACGACATCGAGTATCTGGCAAGTGTTGGGCTTCAACGGCCGTTCCTGCACTATCTTGAAACATTCCAGTTCCGGGGCACAATCTATTCCGTCCGTGAAGGTGAAGCGGTGTTTCCGCTCGAGCCGATTGTCCGTGTCGAAGGCAATATCATTGAAACTCAGGTGATTGAAACCCTCCTCCTCAATGTGTTGAATTTCGAATCGCTCATTGCGACAAAAGCCTCGCGCATCAAACACGCGGCGGGTAGCCGTCGAGTTATTGATTTCGGACTGCGCCGAGCACAGGGTCTTGGGGGCATCCATGCCAGCAAAGCGGCAATTATCGGCGGGGTGGAGGCGACCTCGAATGTGTATGCGGCTTTTCAATGGGGGCTAGAAGTGACCGGGACTCAAGGGCATTCGTGGATTCAAAGTTTTGACGATGAGTTGTCGGCATTCCGAAAGTTCGCGGAATTTTTTCCGGAACGGTGCGTGCTGTTGGTGGACACATATAATACCTTGCGGAGCGGGCTACCGAATGCGATCCTGGTCGCGAAGGAATTGGAGCAGAGAGGAAACCACTTATTGGCGATTCGCCTGGATAGCGGCGACCTTGCGTATCTTGCCAAACATGCCCGCGCCATGCTGGATGCGGCGGGTTTGCAGAATGTGAAAATTGTCGTTTCCAACCAATTGGATGAATACGTCATCCGTAGTATCGTCCAACAAGGCGCGCCCATTGACATGTTCGGCGTCGGCACGCATTTGGCGACCGGGAGAACATCCCCAGCGCTTGACGGCGTCTACAAGCTGAGCGTATACGACAGCAAGCCGCGCTTGAAGTTTTCTGAAAATTTCACGAAAACTACACTACCCGGCTTAAAAAA
>DASWKY010000051.1:0-2263 GCA_036396395.1 Bacteroidota bacterium
CCTCGTTGAGCACCTCTGAAGACAACCGGCCTTCAACGTTGCCGGTAATGGTGATCACGCGCTTCATGTCTTTGCGCCGGATGTCGGTCACGCTGGAGGTTTCGCGAATATCCGCCACAGCCGTCAAGGGAATCGACATCAGCGTGCCGCGACGATTCATGAATGTCACTCTCACATTTTCCAGGTCGGCGGCGGACATGCGCTGGCTTTCCTGCAGGCGGACGCGAATTTTGTACTCGTCTTCGCCCACGCGGTATTTCGACGCTTCGACACCGTTAATCGCCGCGCGCACCGTGCTTGCAATTTGACCGGTATTCGTCCAGAGCAGTCCGGCTTTTTCGCGATCCACTACGACCTCAATTTCCGGTTTGCCGACGTTATAATTATCTTTCAAGTCCACAAGGTTCGGAACGGGTTTTATTTGTTCGCGAATTGCCGCGCTCAGCCGGGCGAGTTCCGCGTAATCGTCTCCCGCCACCTCGATACTCACGGGCGCCCCGACCGGAGGTCCCATTTCAAGCTGGTTCACACGAACCTCAGCGCCGGCGACGTTCGTCGCCTTTTTACGCATGTCTTCCATTGTCGCGAACGTGCTTTGCGAGCGCTCCGTTTTTTGCAGAAAGTTGACAGAGATACGCGCCTTATTGGACGTCCCCTGCCCTCCGCCGAAATCGAACGGGTCATCCGACGTGCCCACATTGGAAACAACGAATTCCATATCGTCGCGTGCCATCACCTGTTTGAGCCGTTCTTCCACAAGGTCGGCGATAGAGTTGGTTACATCCAGCGAAGTGCCGGAAGGCGCTTCGATACTTACATTCACCTGTTGGGGTTCAACATTCGGGAAAAACTCGACGCCCGTTCCGAATATTCCGGTCAACACAAATACGGTCACGAGCAACGCCAATGCGCTGAGAATAGTAAGTCCCTTTCGTTGAAGCGTCCACCGCAATGTCCGGACATAAAACCCCTGCATCCACGGAAACACCTGCTGGTCAACTTTATGATAGAGTATTGTCAGCGGATTATATTTCTTCCACCACCTTGGATGTTCCAGGTTTTGCTTCGTCTTCCATATATCACGCCGGTAATTAATCCATTGCGCGCCTTGAACAGGACTTATCACAAAGGCAACGAATAATGACGCTCCGAGCGTTACAATAAGCGTAATCGGCAAATACCACATAAATTCACCGACGATGCCGGGCCAGAAGAGCAACGGAATAAACGGCGCAACGGTGGTAATGGTCGAAGAGATCACGGGGACGGCGACTTCTGCGGCGCCGTCTTTAGCCGCTTCGAGCGGGCTTTTGTTGTATTCCTGTTGATGGCGGTAGATATTTTCGATAACCACGATAGCGTCGTCCACGAGAATGCCCAGCACCAACACGAGCGCGAACAGCACGACGAAATTCAGCGTGATGCCGAATGCGCCGAGGACCATAAACCCGATCAGCATTGACAACGGAATCGCCGTCGAAACCAACAACGAGTTCTTAACACCGAAGAACATAAACAGCGCCATCACAACGAGGAACATGCCCGTCATGATGCTGTTTTCCAACTCGTGCACAGATCGTGCGATTTCTTCCGACTGGTCGTTCGAGAGCACGAGCGTGATGCCTGCGGGAAGTGTTGCCTGCACATCCTCGACAACCTGTTTTACTTCTCCTGCGATACGCAGGAGGTTTTCTCCGGCGCGCTTTCGCACCGCCAGCGAGACGACTTCCGTTCCGTTGAGCCGCGCGTACGTCTGGCGGTCTTCGAAGGAATAATCCACTTTCGCGACATCGCGCAGATAAATCGCCTTGCCGTTCTGAATTTTGATGATGACGTCTTCGAGAGGCTTCACCTCTTTGAACTCGCCCGGCACGCGGACGGAAAACGTCGTCCTGCCGTCGTCAATCGAGCCGCCCGGCAGGGACAGATTCTCGTTCCGCACGGCGGTCACAACGTCGTCGAACCCGATTTGGTACGCGTTCATCCGGTACACGTCCACATTGACCTGCACTTCCGGCTGTAACCCGCCGGTCAGGTCGGCGCTCAGCACGCCGGATACGGCTTCGATTTTATCCTGTAAGTCCTCTGCAATCTTTTTGAGACGCGCTAGCCCTACTTCCCCGCCGACATTTATAAAGAGGATGGGGAATTCACTGAAATTGATTTCCGAAACAATCGGCTCAAGAATGTCGTTCGGGAGGTCGGGGCGGGTAGAGTTCACCTTATCCCGCACGCGCCTCAGCGCATCGTCAATATCAACGCC
>DASWKY010000052.1:0-3612 GCA_036396395.1 Bacteroidota bacterium
CGCCCTACCCATATGCACCGGGTAGGACAGGCATTCCTGCCTGTCATGGTGGAAGATACATTTGTGTGTCCCGTTCTTGAAGACGGGTAATGAGAAAGTTTATTGTTTAACTAGGAGGCATCTCGTGGCGAAACCAGCAACAGCGCCGGTAACGAAAAAGAAAAAGAAAATTCACGTCGATGCGAACGGAAAAGCGTTCGTGAAGGCGACGTTCAATAATGTCATCGTGACGCTGACGGACATGTACGGCAACGTCATTGCATGGTCGTCTGCGGGCAGGAACCAGTTCAAAGGCTCGCGCAAGAACACGCCGTTCGCGGCGCAGGTATCCGCCGAAGCCGCCGCCAAAGAAGCGCACGAACTCGGCTTGCGGAAAGTGGAAGTCTATATTAAGGGTCCCGGCGCGGGACGCGAAGCGGCTGTGCGGTCCTTGCAACAGGCGGGCTTATCGGTTTCCGTGATTCGTGATATCACGCCGATTCCCCATAACGGGTGCAGGCCCCCGAAACGGCGCAGAGTGTAAGCCCATTGCCGCGTGCAATGACCAATTGACGATGTTCAGCAGGAATTAGTTCATTATTCAGGAGTAGCATGGCGAGATACATAGACGCAAATTGTAAACTGTGCAGGCGTGAAAAGCAGAAGTTGTTCTTGAAGGGCACCAAGTGTTACACCGAGAAATGCCCGGTGGACCGCCGCGCCTATCCTCCGGGACAACACGGCCAAAACCGCCGGCAGAAAATTTCGGAGTACGGCCAGCAATTGCGCGAAAAGCAGAAAGTCCGCCGTATCTACGGCGTGCTCGAGCGGCAGTTCCGTAATTATTATGAACGCGCGCTGAAACAAACGGGCCGCACGGGCGATACGCTCGTAAAATTATTGGAGCGCCGCCTGGATAACGTCGTGTATCGCATGGGGTTTGCCCCGTCGCGCAAATCGGCGCGCCAGCTTGTGCTTCATGGCCATATTGTGGTCAACAACGCCCCCGTTGATATCCCGTCGTATTTGTTGAAATCCGGAGACTTGGTGCAGGTGCGCGATGCAAGCAAAAAAATGGAATTGATCCACTCGTCCATGAAGCGTATGAAGGACACGGCGATGTTGCCGTGGTTGAGTCTCGATAAGGCGACGCTCACAGGCACGTTCTTGCAAGTGCCGGAGCGCCCTGAAGTACCGCTGAACGCGAACGAACAGCTTATCGTCGAGTTGTATTCGAAATAATCGTTCGCTCCGTCGTGAGCGGGCGGTTCTGCAACGACGGCGTTTCGTTCTCACTTATTTTATTATTTGTCACGTGCCGGCACAAGGCGATGACAACTCACCTCGACAGTTCGAGGAGGAAAGAAGGTTATGAGCAACCCAGTACTGCAAATGCCCGAAAAGGTAGAATTAGAAGAAGTTTCGAAAAGCGATACATTCGGACGTTTTGTCGTTCAGCCGTTGGAAAAAGGGTTCGGCGTAACGTTAGGCAACTCGTTCCGCCGCGTCCTCTTGTCGTCGTTACCCGGAACAGCTATCAACGCGATCCGTGTGGACGGCATCCAGCATGAGTTCTCGACCATCAAAGGCGTCGTCGAAGACGTCTCGGATATGATCCTGAACCTCAAGAACGTCCGCATCAAAGCGATCAACAAGAAGCTGGCGAAGGTTTCGATTCCGGTGAAGGGTCCCGGAAAATTCACCGCAGGCGACATTCAGAAAATCTCGAGTGAAATCGAGGTTCTGAATCCCGACGCACACATTGCGACGCTGAACAAGGACGCCGATTTCGAGTTAGAGCTACGCCTGGGCAGGGGGCGCGGCTATTCGCCGGCAGAAGAAAACAAAGCCGCCGACCAGCCCATCGGCATGATTGCCATCGATTCGATCTATTCGCCGATTCAAAACGTGCGGTACTTTGTCGAAACGACGCGCGTTGGCGGGCAGACGGATTTCGAGAAACTGATTTTGGAAATCGAAACCGACGGTTCCTTGACGGCAGAAGAAGCGTTGACGCACGCCGGAAAAACCCTGCGCGACCATGTGCAACTCTTCATCAATTTCGGCGCGGAGCCTGAGGCGGAAAAGCCGCAGAGCGAACAGGAGGCGGAAGTTACACGAGTCCGCAAAAACCTGATGATGTCGGTGGACGAACTTGAGTTATCCGTCCGCTCGCATAACTGCCTGCGCTCGGCGAACATTAAAACCCTTGCGGACTTGGTGCGCCGGAGCGAGTCTGAGTTGCTGAAGTTCCGGAACTTCGGGCGTAAATCGCTCGCCGAGCTTTCAGCAATCGTGGATGAATTAGGGCTGAGCTTCGGCATGGACGTGGACAAGTATTTGAAGGATGGAAACTAAGGTATGCGACACGGAAAAGTAGGACGAAAATTACAGCGAACGCGGAGCCATCGCCGGGCATTGCTCTCGGCGTTGAGCGTTTCCCTCATCCAGCACAAGAAGATTCAGACGACGGAAGCGAAAGCGAAAGAAACGCGCCGCGTCATTGAAAAGCTGATTACCCGCGCTAAACGGGCAGTACTGCGGGAGGGCGACGGGAAGGCGAAAGACGTGCACGCGCGACGTATGGTGTTTTCATTTTTACGCGACCGTGAAGCGGTTACGACATTGTTTAACGACATTGCTCCAAAAGTTGCCACCCGCGCAGGCGGGTATACCCGTGTCGTCAAGTTAGGACAGCGGTACGGCGACGGCGCGCATCTTGCGCTCATCGAATTGGTGGATTTTAGCGCCGCCAACGTCGAGAAAGCCAGCGCGAAAGCGGCGGCGAAAGCGAAAAAGAAGTCGACAGAAAAAGAGCAGAAGGCAAAGAAGGAAAAAGCCGAAGCCTTGGAGCAACCCGCCGAGGCGGCGGCAAAGGGATAATCACTGCCACTGCGAGTCTTCGCCGGCAAGCGTGTGTTTTACCTATGGAGAGGAGAATGCTATGCTGAAAATTGTTTCTGCTGAATTTCTTCAAGGGGTAGCGGACCTTCGTCAACTTCCCAAGAACCAGCTTCGCGAGGTTCTGTTTATCGGGCGGTCGAATGTCGGTAAATCTTCCTTGATCAATAAAATGTGCAACCGGAAGAACTTGGCGCGTTCGAGTTCAACGCCCGGCAAGACACGCGAGATTAACTATTATATCATCAACAATAATTTTTACTTTGTCGACTTGCCGGGGTACGGCTACGCCAAAGTACCGGAGCAGATGCGGGCGGGGTGGAAGCGGCTGATTGAAGATTTCTTGAAGCGCGGCAACCCCATCGCGATCGGCATGCAGTTGATCGATTCGCGGCAAGAGCCGACGCCGCTCGACCTGATGATGATGGACTGGCTTGAGTACTACGAGGTTCCCTACCTGCTCGTGTTGACGAAGGCGGATAAGCTTCCGCACAGCAAGCTCACGAAGCAAATCGAAGGCTACAAGGACCGGTTCAAGGGCAACCTGACCGAAGGAAGTTGTCGCGGTATCGTCCCGTTCTCGATTGTTTCCGGAGAGGGCAGAGCGGAATTGCTGAAGCTCATCGAAGGGAACCTCGATACGACTCCGCAACGCAAAAAAGAAGCCGTATAATATCATTGTAGAGTACTGAAAGACCTGCGAGGTTCTTGTGAACTTCGCAGGTCTTTTGC
>DASWKY010000053.1:0-2295 GCA_036396395.1 Bacteroidota bacterium
CTCGTGATTCTGTTCATCCCGTTGCTTGCCGGGATAGGTATTGGCTATGCCATTAAGCCGTCGCAAGCCGCTCAGCCTATAACGGAGGCGGTGGAAGAATTCCCCGGCATCCAGCAAGCCGCGTACGAGAAGGAAGATTCCCCCTCAAACGCGCAGGATGCGATTAGCAATTCGCGCCAAAACGCGATTACGCGTGCCGTCGCGGCGATCAGCCCGGCTGTGGTGGGTATCAATGTTATTGAAATGCGGCAGTTTCGCGACCCATTCTTCGATGCGTTTAACGACCCGCTCTTCAGACGATTTTTCGGCGACCGCACACAGCAACAGCAAGTCAAAGGTCTTGGCTCCGGATTTATTATTTCTCCGGACGGCTATATTGTCACGAACGACCACGTCGCCGGCAACGCAACAGAAATTACCGTCACGTTTACAAACGGCGAAAAATTAAAAGCCGAAATCGTCGGGACAGACCAACTGACGGATATTTGCCTCCTGAAAGTCGACGCGAAAAACCTGCCTTCCGTTACGTTTGGGAATTCCGACGAGATTCTTATCGGTGAGTGGGCAATCGCACTTGGGAATCCGTTCGGGTTGTTTGAGATTAACGATAAACCGACGGTGACAGTAGGCGTTATCAGCTCGACAGGCATGAATTTAGGCAGATCCGATAACCGCATTTACAAAGACATGATGGAAACCGACGCGGCGATTAACAGCGGTAACAGCGGCGGTCCGCTTGTGAACAGCGCGGGCGAAGTCATCGGCATGAACACGCTAATTTATTCCGGCGGCAGAACCGATACATTCGTCGGCTACGGGTTTGCTATTCCAATCAACAAAGTGAAAAAAGTCGTCGCCGAGTTGCGGGCAAAGGGCAAAGTGACGCGGGATTTCTGGACGGGCTTTGAATCGCAATCGGTTGACGCCCGCGTGGCGCGATACTTTGGACTGACGAAAGTGGAAGGTATTATCGTCAGTGATGTTGCCGCGAACAGTCCTGCGGAAAAATCCGGAATAAAGGTGGGAGATATTATTCTCGAAGCCAACGACACCAAGGTCAATGCAGAACAGGACCTCATTGGCGCTCTTGTCGATGCGCGCGCAGGTGACACACTCAAAATGAAGGTCTATCGTGATAAAAAAACGATAGACGTAACTCTGAAGCTCGAACGCCGTCCAGCATAAGGAACACGCACGTTGATAGCTCGCTATACCCGGCCCGAAATGGGAGCAATTTGGGAGGACGAAAACAAATACCGTATCTGGCTTGACGTAGAAGTTCTCGCGTGCGAAGCGCAGGCGAAGCATGGCGTGATTCCCGCTGAAGCCGCCGCGACGATACGCAAGAAGGCGAAGTTCGACGTCGCGCGCGTTCTGGAAATCGAGCAGGAAGTTAAGCATGACGTCATTGCGTTCTTGACGAATGTTGGGGAGTATGTCGGGCCCGAGTCGCGCTTTATTCATTTGGGCATGACGTCTTCGGACGTCCTCGATACGGCGCTTGCCGTTCAGATGAAACAGTCGGCAGAGTTGTTGCTCAAAGGGTTGGAAAACCTCAGGACAGTTTTAGCGAAACGGGCGAGAGAGTTTAAGTACACACCGATGGTCGGGCGTACGCACGGCATCCACGCGGAGCCGGTGACATTCGGGCTGAAGCTTGCGCTGTGGTATGCGGAAACTGTACGTAACATCGAACGGATGCAGGGCGCGGTCAGAACCGTCGCGGTTGGACAAATATCCGGCGCGGTGGGAACCTATGCGCACATCGACCCGTCGGTCGAGCGGTACGTCTGCGAGAAGTTAGGCTTAACGCCGTCGCCGATTTCGACGCAGGTGTTACAGCGGGACCGCCACGCGGAGTTCATGAACAAGATCGCGGTGTGCGGCAGTTCGCTCGAAAAATTCGCAACGGAAATACGGCATCTGCAAAAAACGGAAGTGTTGGAGGCTGAGGAATTTTTCTCCAAAGGACAAAAAGGCTCGTCTGCCATGCCGCACAAGCGCAACCCGATTACTTCTGAGCGGGTGGCGGGATTAGCCCGCGTGTTGCGCGGCAATGCCATGGCGGCGATGGAAAATGTGGCGCTCTGGCACGAGCGGGATATCACACACTCGTCGGTCGAGCGAGTCATTATCCCAGACAGTTGTATTTTGCTCGATTTTATGATAGCCGAGTTCACGAAGATCATCGAGAATCTCATCGTGTATCCCGACAACATGCTTCGCAATTTGAATCTGACGAAGGGATTAATTTTTTCGGAGTCCGTATTGCTCGCCCTCATTAATAAAGGCATG
>DASWKY010000054.1:0-6519 GCA_036396395.1 Bacteroidota bacterium
TTCACCAGAAGCTTTTCCATGTCCTTCTTCCCGAACACGCGCGTCAAGATATCGCGCTCGGTGAAAATGCCGGAGATCTTCCCCCCTTCCGTTACCAATACGCACCCCACCTTGTGTTGCCGCATCAATCCCACGGCGTCGGCGACGCTTTGCGCCGGTCCCACTTCGACCGGCTTATGCACCTTGAGGTTTCTGATCGGCTTGGTAAAGGTTGAAGAGTCCAACGCTTTCCCGCCCGAACCCTCTTGGTACATCTGGCTTAATTCGTCCTCTAATTCTTCTTCATGCATAGGTGCCTCGTCGAGAACGATGGATATGAATCAGGATAACTGCCGTATTATAGAGAACACAAAACCAAATAGCAAGAGCAAATTTATAGCAGTCCACACAGACATTACTGATAGCGAAGGTGTTAGCCTTTTTTCTTTACCCGCCGTTGCACCGGAGGGCTTTGCAATTCCCTCAGTGCGTCAGCCGCCACCCAGCGAGCGGGGGACGAATCAATGCGCCGGATTTCCCCCGCCGCTCGGATAGCCGCACGGTTCAATGCTTGATTGCGCTTCCCGATTTGCCTCAGCGCCCAGTTCACCGCCTTCCTCACGAAATTCCTGCCGTCCGTCGCCCCGCGCTTGATCGCTGGAAGCATACGCAGGAATTCTTTGTCGTCCGCCTTTTTATCGTGAACTGCTAGCACCGCCATCATCACAAACCCCGCGCGCTTCACAAATTCTTCTTTCTTCCGGCACCATTCGAACGCTTTCCGGTAGGCAAACGGAGTTTTATCAAACAACACACTGCAACACGCGTCGCACACCGCCCACGAATCGAAGTCCCGAACCCATTTGTCCATCTGGCGCGTGGTGACGCGCTCAGGCTCGCCGACGAGACTTGCCAGCACGCGCGCCTCAAGAATGCCGCTCGCCCAGAGTCTGAGCGAAAGCTTTTGGTCTTTTCCTATCGTTTTGGCAATCGCCCGGATATCCGGCGCAGACCGCCGTAGGCTTTCTTCGCCACAATACCGTACCGCTTCATTCCTTCAACAGTGCGCGGATTGCCTTTCGAGCGAAGGAGAGTTAAAACTGAAGGAAGGGTCATTGTGGGTGAGTGTTATCGAGATCTCCACTCCGTTTCCTTCACACCGTCCAGTGTATTCGCATAGCGCGCCATAACAAAGAGCAGGTCGGAGAGGCGGTTGAGATACCGGACGGGTTCGGCTCCGATTGTTTCTTTCTTACCGAGACGGACGACCAACCGCTCGGCGCGGCGGCACACCGCGCGCGCGACATGCAACTGCGCCGCAACCGGACTTCCGCCCGGTAATATAAATGAACGCAACGGAGTGAGTTGTTGTTCCCATGCGTCTATCTGTCGTTCAAGCGAAGTAATGTGGGAGGATTCGATGCGGGGTATTTTATTTGCTGGCTTGCTTTTTTTAGTAGCGCGGGGAGTCGCAAGGTCTGCACCGAGCACAAATAATTGATCCTGGAGTTGTCCAAGGACGTCATCAAGCTCCTTCTGAGGCTTGAGCGACCGGACAACTCCGAGGACCGAATTCAATTCATCAACCGAGCCGTACGTTTCGATTCTCAGCGCGTCTTTGGAAACGCGCTTTCCGCCGAACAATGACGTTTCACCCTTATCGCCTGTGCGAGTGTAGATTTTCATGGAACGGTCAGCGCCGCTCCGGGCTATTGACGTCGCCGGGCTGTTCTAATTCCTGGATACGCTTGCGCAACGCGTCGTGGTCCGCGTGGAGAGCTTCTTGTAGCTGAAGAAGCTCAGTCGTGCGCAGTTCATCGATCTTCGCGTGGAGCTGTTGAATCATCAATTCCGACTTGAGATTCACCTGATAGTCCAAGTCTGCCCGCAGGCGGTCTTTTTTCTGCGCGCGGTTTTGGCTCATCATAATAACAGGACCCTGTAATGCGGCGATAGTCGAAAGCATAAGGTTGAGCAATATAAATGGATATTCATCGAACGGCTTTGCAATCAACTGCCATGTGTTCAACGCCATCCATATGCCCATCAAGGTCAAGAAACTGAAAATAAACAGCCAACTGCCGCCGAACTCCGCTACCTTGTCGGCAACACGGTCGCCGAAGCTGAGCCGGTCTTCGATCTCTTCGTTCACGTTTTTCGACGCAAGCGACGTAACAAGTTCGTTCGTTGAGCGAAGCCGCTTCCCGATCTCGCTCACCATCGAAATGGCGACCGCCGGACGGTCTAACAAGAAGCGGATAAAATCATTGCGCTTCATTTCCAGCAGGCGGGATTCTTCCAACGCGCGCGCGGTTGCAGTACGCGGCAAACCGTCCAGCAATGATACCTCCCCGACGAATTCGCCTTGTCCAAGCACAGAAACTCGCATCTCTTTGTCCGTGCTCTTAAACTTGATAAACTTTTGCTGAGGCTCGACCGGAACGGTAATCTCCAGCGAGCCGTCTTCTATCAGGAACATCGAATCGCCGATATCCCCCTTGTGGAAGAGCGCTTGCCCCTCCCGCAATGTTCGCTCTTTCCACAGTTTCAGCAAGACCTCGCCGTCGGCTTCGGTCAGCTTCTCAAATATCGGAATTTTAATTAAGTCTTCGCGGGTCATCATAAGGGCGCTTACCCCGACGGCACTATCAAATAATACAAAACTCCTCTATCAGAAGAAAGCTGAAGAAAGCTGAAGAAAGCCCGGCGGTAGAGCGAAGCCTGTGCCTAAACAGACAAAACCGAATAACGTCGGGCTATTTTTTCTTCCCGTTCGTCCAGTACTCCGGCAATTCATTATAGAAATGCGCTGATGTCCGCATGCCGCCGAAAAAATTATCAAGGTTGATGTGCTCGTCAGGCGCGTGGGCGTTTTCATCCGGCAAGCCGAAGCCCAACAGGACGGTATCCAGTCCGAGGATATCTTTGAATTGCACGACGATGGGAATCGAACCGCCTTCGCGCTGGTACAGAGGTTTCTTCCCGAAGCCTTTCTCCAACGCGGCAACCGCCGCTTTTACACCCGGACTGTCGATGGGCGTAATCGCCGCCTCGCCGCCGTGCAAAGCATTCACTTTGATATCGATGGTCTTGGGGGCGATGCGCTTCAAATGCTTCTCGAACAACTCCGCCGCTTTGCCGGAATTCTGGTCGGGAACCAAACGCATCGAAATTTTCGCGAATGCTTTGGAGGGCAGGACGGTCTTCGCGCCTTCGCCCGTGTAGCCGCCCCAGATGCCGTTACATTCCAGCGTCGGGCGCGCCCAGACTCGCTCAAGGCTCGTGAAGCTCTTTTCGCCGTAGAGTTGTTTCACGCCGAGGTCTTTCGCGTACGCTTTGTCGCTCCACGGCAGCTTTTTGTATGCGGCGCGCTCGGCTTTTGATAAGGGCCGCACGTCGTCGTAGAATCCTTTGATGGTCACGCGCCCGTTCTTATCATGGAGCGACGCTATCAATTCGCTCAATGCCTGAATCGGGTTGTGCACAGAGCCGCCGAACGAGCCGGAGTGCAGGTCGCGGTCCGGTCCCGTAACCTCCACTTCCATGTATGCAAGTCCGCGCAAACCATAGCACACCGACGGGACGCCTTTCTTGAACATGGACGAATCCGAAATCAGCACTAAATCCGATTTCAACAACGCTTTATGTTGCTTGACGAAGTCTTCGAGATTCGCGCTGCCGACTTCCTCTTCGCCTTCGATAATCATTTTGATGTTCACCGGCAGTTTGCCATTGTTCTTCATGTACGCTTCGATGGCTTTGAAATGAATGTACACCTGCCCCTTGTCGTCCGCGGAACCGCGGGCGTACAGGTTTTCGCCGCGAATCGTCGCCTGGAACGGCGGCGAGGTCCATAGGTTGAGCGGGTCGACCGGCTGGACGTCGTAATGGCCGTAGAAGAGAATCGTCGGCTTGCCGGGCGCGCCCATCCACTCACTGCATACGATAGGATGTCCCGGTGTTTCGAAGATCTGCACGTTCTGCATGCCGATGGTGCGCATCTGGTCGGCAACCCACTGCGCGCACTTGCGCGTGTCGTTATTATGATTGCTCTGCGAACTAACGCTGGGAATGCTCAAAAAATCGGTCAACTCTTTGAGGTACCGCTCTTTGTTCGACTCCAAATATGAAATAATGTTTTGCATAGCTCGTTCCCTAGGAATATGTGGAACACCAGTGATCGTGATGGCAATATATGTATCAAGCGCCCGAAAGGCAATACGCGAAAGCGCCCGTCACAGAGCCGCCTGATGATTTTTTTCTGGCTTTCGTTCTCATCGCTTCTTACATTGGATATGCCTTCTTTCTCCCCCGGTCACACATCAATCTGTGAGGTGTCGTATGAAACACAAGCCATTGTATACAACGTTCTTCGTTGTGCTTGTCAGTGTATTGTTCACCACAGCCGTATTCTCGCAATCCAAACGGGCTATGACCTATATGGATATTATGGAAATGGCGAACGTCGGCGGTATCGCCTTCAGCCCGGACGGCAAATGGGCGCTCTTTATAAAGACTACAGCCGATTGGAAAGCCGCCAAGCGTTTTTCGGATGTGTACCTCGTTTCGACGGAACGAGGTACGTCGTCGACACGGCAGATGACCTATACTAAAGAGAAGAATGAAACCTCGCCGCGCTGGGTACCGGACGGGAAATCATTCGTGTTCCTTTCCAACCGCGAGGCGCCGGAATCGAAGTCAGGACAAAACCAGCTGTTCTGGATGCGGACCGACGGTGGCGAAGCCCAACGGCTCACCGACGCGAAGGAAGGCGTCGGCTCGTTCGCCTTCAGCAAAGACGGCATGTGGCTCGCGTTTTCAACCGGTAAGGAAGACGAACAGCAGGTATGGACGCTGAAGGTCTCCGGCTTCGGAACGGACAAACCCGAACAGCTCACCAAACATGCGACCGGCGTGCGAAGCTGGCAGTTTTCTCCCGATAGCAAGCGCATCTACTTCCTCGCATCGGACAGCACGGACAAATTAAACAAGAACAGAAAAGAGAAAAAATTCGACGTCCGCGTCCGCAACGAAGATTCCCCGCCTGTTCATCTCTGGGCGTTCGACATGAGCTTAAAAACGGAAACGCGTCTAACCTCCGCACCGGAGTACAGTGTCGGCAGTATAGAAATTTCGGACGATTCGAAGTGGGTCGGGTTCCGCGGTACGCCCAACAACCGCTACGTCCGTACGGCGACCGAATCCGGCGTCTATAGCGACCTATACTTGCTCGAGGCGGCGACGGGAACAATCGAACGTCTGACACATAATACAGAAGTCGGCGAAAGCTCGCTCAGTTTCTCGCCGGACAGCAAAACGATGGCGTTTTCTGCATCGAACGACTTCGAATATTTCCGCGACTCCCGCGTCTTTGTCCGCGAGATTGCGAACAAAGGCGGAACCTGGCGAGAGCTTGGCGACGGGTTCGATGGAAGCGTGAATGTCGGCTTCTGGTCGCAGGATGGAAAGACCATCTACTTTAATGGAGGCAGGCGGGCGATGAATCATTTGTTCTCTCTCGACGCGACTACCGGCAAGGTCAAGCAGGTGACCGACGTCTTCGGCGTGCTGTCCGTCCAGCAAGACGACGACACAAAAAAGCTTGTTATGAATTTTTCCGACCCGACGACTCCTTTCAATTTTTATACCGTCGCGTCTCTCGACAAGATTGCGAATAAGAAGAATTGGATTCAATTGACTGATTCCAACCCGCAGGTTGCCAATCTCTCGCTCGGCGGGACCGAAACCGTCCAATGGAAATCCTCAGACGGCACGATAGTCGAAGGCGTGCTTGTGAAACCCGTCGGCTACGAAAAAGGAAAACGCTATCCGCTCATCGTCCAGATACACGGCGGACCGGCGGCGGCTTCAACGGTCAGCTTCAACGCAGGCTACCAGTATTATTCGCATATCTACGCCGCCGCAGGATACGCGTGCCTGCTCCCGAATTACCGAGGCTCGTCTAACTACGGCGAAAAATTTAGAATGGAAACCTCCGGCGATTATTTCACACGCGGGTTCGAGGATATCATGACGGGTGTCGACCACTTGATCGCTGCGAGTATCGTGGACGGCGACAAGCTCGGAGCTATGGGCTGGAGCGCGGGCGGGCATTATTCCAATTGGATTCTCACGCACACCGACCGCTTCAAAGCCATTTCCTCCGGCGCGGGCACGATGAACTGGACGTCCATGTATGCCCAGAGCGACGTCCAGCGCAACAGGGAGTATTATTTCCAGGGCAAGCCGTACGACCGGTTCGACCATTTCTGGGATGTTTCGCCGCTCAAATACATCAACAATGCCAAGACCCCGACGCTTATCCATGTGGTGGACGGCGACCCGAGAGTGCCCCGACCCCAGAGCGATGAGCTACATATGGCGCTTAAAAAATTAGGCATCCCGACGGAGTATTTCGTCTATCCCGGCTCCACGCACGGCATTACGGAGATGCGCAACCAAATGGTGAAGATGGTCTCGGAATTCAACTGGATGCAAAAATGGATCAACGGCAGAGAAGAATGGTTCTCGTGGGATGAA
>DASWKY010000055.1:0-4393 GCA_036396395.1 Bacteroidota bacterium
CGGGATAAAGTCATTGAATACGTCCGGGATAAATACGGGGCGGATTCGGTCGCGCAGATTATCACCTTCGGCACGCTTTCTTCGCGCGCGGTGCTGAAAGACGTCGGGCGCGTGTTGGGAATTCCGCTCAGCACCATTGACCCTATCACGAAACAAATTCCCGTCGTGCTCGGCAAGGTGACGCATCTCGCCGAAGCATTGGAGAGCCTTCCCGACCTGAAGTGGGTCAAGGAAAGTACCGATGAAAAAATCCGATTGATGATTGATACGGCGCTTGTGCTCGAGGGCATGAACCGAAACGTTTCGACGCACGCCGCTGGCGTGGTCATCGCCCCGGGCAACATCAGCGACTACGCGCCGATGTACCAAACGCCGCAGACGGATTTGATGACACAGTACAATATGAAGGACCTCGAGGACGCGGGACTGCTGAAGATGGACTTCCTCGGCTTGCGGACGCTGAGCGTACTGGATAACGCGCTCCTGCTCATCAAAGAAAATCACGGCATTGACCTCGACCTCGATAAGCTCCCGGAAGACGACCCCAAGACGCTCGAATTATTTTCCAAAGCGCAGACCGTCGCCCTGTTCCAGTTTGAAAGCTCCGGTATGCAGGATTACCTGCGCAAGTTGAAGCCGACTTCGATTCACGACCTCGTTGCCATGAACGCGCTCTACCGTCCTGGTCCGATGGACATGATTAACGATTTTATCGCGCGCAAGCACGGCGTACAGAAAATCGAATACATCCATCCGAAGCTCGAAGAGATTCTCAAGGAAACATACGGCATCATCGTCTATCAAGAACAAGTGATGAAGATTGCGAGCGAGGTGGCGGGGTTCAGCCTCGCTAAAGCCGACCTGATGCGCCGCGCCATGGGCAAGAAGGACAAGGGCTTGATGGCGGAGCAGAAAAAAGAGTTTGTGTCTGGCGCATTGCAAAAGGGCATCGATAAGAAGACTGCATCGGATATTTTCGATTTGATTGAAAAATTTGCGTCTTACGGCTTTAATAAATCGCACAGCGTGGCGTATTCCGTGCTCGCCTATCAAACAGGCTATCTGAAAGCGCATTACCCGGCGGAATACATGGCGGCGACGCTTTCGAGTGAAATGGCGGACACGGATAAAATCGTGCTTCTGATTGACGATTGCCGCAAGCTCGGTATCGATGTGTTACCGCCAGATGTGAATGAGAGCGGGGTCAATTTTGCCGCCACGCCGAAGGGCATTCGTTTCGGCCTCAGCGCAATTAAAAATGTCGGCGTCAGTGCAGTTGAGCAGGTTGTCATCTCGCGCACGCAAAAGGGTAGATTTGCGGACATCTTTGATTTCTGCGCGCGTGTGGACTTACGCTTGGTCAACAAGAAAACAATTGAGGGATTGATTCAAGCCGGCGCGTTCGATTCGCTTCACGGAAACCGCGCGCAACTTTTTTCCATCGTTGAGAATGCCATCAAGTACGGTCAAGGCGCACAGGAGCAACTCCAGCGCGGTCAGAATAGCTTGTTCGAAGCCGGCGGTTCGAAAATTCAGGTTAAGCCCATGCTTCCGCAAGTTGCACCGTGGGGCGAGCCGGAAATCCTCTCACGCGAAAAGGCTGTGCTCGGGTTCTATGTGTCCGGACATCCGTTGATAAAATATGCTGATGAAATCGAAGCGTTTGCAACCGTAAAATTAGGCAAAGTGGAAGAGTTTCAAAATAACACTCCGGTCAAGGTGTGCGGTATTGTCACTTCGGTGAAGAAAAAAGTCGATAAGCGCGGCAATTTGATGGCGTTTATCAGCATCGAGGATTTTACCGGTAAGGCGGAGTGTATCGTTTTTTCCGACGCATTCCAAAAATATGGAAAACTGTTGGAGCCAGATTCGATGGTGATGGTGACGGGCAAAGGCGAGTCGAGCGGCGACGCGCTGAAGATACTGGTCAATGAAGTCATTCCGATGGATTCGTTGCGGGAGAAACTCACCAAGAGCATCGTGCTGTATTTGAATCTCGACCAGGTGACGGAGCAGACGGTAGTGCAGATGCGAGAACTCATGGAGCGGTACCGGGGGAAGGTTTCGTGTTATTTCAGCGTTACCGGTGGCGGGTTAGAGAAAAATTCGATATATTTTACTCGGAAGTACACCGTTGAGCCGAGCGCGCAATTTATCGCCTCGATGAAGCAGTTGCTCGGTCCTGCGGCGGTGCATTTACAAAGCTAATTTCCCTCTAAGGGTACTAAGGAGAACAGATGAAACCTATCGAAGTCACTGATGCAAATTTTGATACGGAAGTAATTAAATCGGAGCAACCGGTGCTTGTCGATTTTTGGGCGGAGTGGTGCGGTCCCTGCCGCATGGTAGCGCCGATCGTCGAAGAATTAGCGAAAGAATACAACGGCACGCTGAAGGTTGGAAAAATGGACGTGGATTCCAACCCGCAAGTTTCGATGCAGTACGGGATTCGCAGTATCCCGACGTTACTGGTGTTCAAAGGCGGCAAGGTCGTCGAGCAGATTGTCGGAGCCGTGCCGAAAAGAATTTTGGCGGAGAAAGTTTCCAAGCACCTGAACTGAATACGCTCATCGACAATGCGAGAACCCGGGAGTATGCGCGTTCTCGCATTTTTGTTTCTTGAATTTCGTTAGACCTGCGAGGTTTTTTCAACCTCGCAGGTCTGATGTGCAAAAGGAATAACGTGATAACCTATAAAAAACGAACGCATACGTGCGGAGAACTGCGCGCGGGCGATATCGGCAAATCCGTTACGCTGTGCGGCTGGGTGGATGTACGGCGCGACCTCGGTGGCGTGATTTTCATCGACTTGCGCGACCGGTACGGCAAGACGCAGATTGTCTTTGCGCCCCAGCACAATGAACAAACGTACGAAGCGGCAAAAGTCTTGCGCTCCGAGTTTGTTGTTTCCGTCACTGGGAAAGTAGAACGCCGTCCCGCCGGAACGGAAAATTCTGACCTTCCGACGGGTGAAGTGGACGTTGTGATCACCGAATTAACAATCCTCAACAAAGCGGAAACGCCCCCGTTTCCGATTGAGGATAACGTTGAAGCGAACGAGGAGACGCGCCTCAAGTACCGTTATCTCGACCTGCGTCGCCCCGTTCTCCAACGCAATTTGACAGTGCGCCACCGGGCGTATCAGATTACGCGCGCATATTATGATAAGCATAACTTTGTCGAGGTTGAGACTCCCGTCTTGATGAAAAGCACGCCCGAAGGCGCGCGGGATTTTCTCGTGCCGAGCAGATTCCATGCGGGCAAATTTTACGCTCTTCCCCAATCGCCGCAGACCTATAAACAGATTTTGATGGTCGCTGGATACGACCGGTATTTCCAAATCGTAAAATGTTTCCGCGACGAAGACCAGCGCGCCGACCGCCAGTTGGAGTTCACCCAAATCGATATTGAAATGTCCTTTGCCGACGAGCAGGACGTGCAACAGACGACGGAAGGATTGATTACCGAACTCTGGCGCGAGATTTTAGGCGTCAAAGTTGAGCCGCCGTTCCGCCGCATGACGTATAAAGAGGCGATGGAACGCTATGGCTCCGATAAGCCGGATTTGCGTTTCGGACTTGAGATTTCAGATTGCTCCGGCGTTGTTGCGAACAGCGGTTTCCGCGTGTTCAGCGAGACGGTGAAGAAAGGCGGCGTCGTCGCGGGGTTTGCGATTCCGGGTCTCGCTTCCTACACACGTAACCAGTTGGACGGCTTGACCGACTATGTAAAATCTCTCGGCGCTGGCGGCTTGGTGTATATGAAGGTCATGCCCGAAAAAATAGAATGCTCGGTAGAAAAATTCGTGTCGCAGGAAGAAATAAAAAAGATGGCGCAGGCGCTCAACGCCAAGCAAGGCGATTTATGCTTGCTCGTCTCGGGAGCATGGCAGAAAGCATACACGATTCTCGGCGCGTTGCGCTTGGAGATGGCGGACAGGTTGAAGCTCATTCCGGAAGGGAAGTGGAATTTTCTATGGGTCACGGATTTTCCGTTACTCGAATACAGCGAAGAAGAAAAGCGTTTCGTCGCCGTGCATCACCCGTTCACCTCGCCGAAGTTAGAGGATGTCGCCTTGCTCGACTCAGACCCCGGCAAAGCGCGTGCGCGTGCGTACGACCTTGTGCTCAATGGCAATGAAGTCGCCGGCGGCAGTATTCGTATCTATGACTCAGCCTTACAAAGTAAAATGTTCGGACTGTTAGGGATTGGTCCTGAAGAGGCGAAATCGAAATTCGGATTTATGCTCGATGCGTTCAAATACGGCGCGCCGCCGCACGGCGGCATCGCCTACGGCTTTGACCGGATGATTATGCTGATGACCGGGCAGTCGTCCATTCGAGATGTGATTGCGTTTCCGAAAACAAGCAGTGGCATCTCGTTGATGGATGAT
>DASWKY010000056.1:0-3369 GCA_036396395.1 Bacteroidota bacterium
TTGGTAAGGAGGGGAAAGTACGTTGTCCCCCTAACCAAGGGGGACGCGGCTCGTTGTGTGAGCCGCAGGGGGTTTTGTTTTTTGTGCTGAGACATAAGATTACATGTTGCGGTGTTTCTTTTCACGCGACCTCATACAAACAACAAAACCGAATCCGCTCCTAACCGCCGCGAATTCGGCTGAACATGTAACGGTTAGAGTGGTCTCCCAAACAATCTCACAACATCACTACACTCTAACAAAAATGCGATAGGCTAAATTCCTTCTAAGTACTGAGACTTCCTTAGACTTTCTCTTCTAAAAATAGCTGAAAACGGGCTGAAAAGCAAGACTTGGTAAAACAACAGAACCACGCTTATGGCGTGGTTCTGTGCGTTCGCGCATTAAATTCTTTAGACTGCTGAAAAATTCTAAGAATAGTGTCATCCCGAGCGAAGCGAGGGATCTCACCCTTAAGTTTGAACGAAAAAAACGAGACTTCGTCGTGAGCTCAGTCGAACGATTCCTCGTCGCGTTGCCTGCCTGCCGGCAGGCAGGCTCCTCGGAATGACATCAAGATTCTATTTTTTTTAGTTCGAGCCTGTTTTCTGCATCTCTGCCGCCACACGCTCCACCTCGCGCCAGACGCGCAGGAGGTTACCGCCCCAAATTTTTTCGATTTGCTCTTCGGTGTAGCCGCGCCGGACAAGTTCTTTCGTCACGTTGAACGTCTCCGCCGCGCTGTTCCACCCGTCAACGCCGCCGCCGCCGTCAAAATCCGAGCTGATGCCCGCATGGTCGATACCGATGGTCTTCACCACGTGGTCGATGTGGTTCACAAAATCCTGCACGTTCACCACCGGCAACGGATATGTTTTATCTATCTCCTGCATTTTCGTTCGGAACTCCGCGCGCTTTTCTTCCGTCCATGATTCCATTGCGCGGTTCAGTCCGCCGAACCCGCCCTGCTCCGGCAAGCCGTATTCTTTTCGCAATGCCGCCTGCATCGCTACGCGCTCAGGAGAAGGCGTGCGGTCTTTCACAAATCCCCGTAGCGCGACGCACTGCACTACTCCGCCGTTTTTCTTCACTTCCATCAGCGTTTCGTCGTCCAAATTCCGCACGTGGTTGTTCAACGCACGCGCACCGGAGTGCGAAGCGATGACGGGAGCCTTAGAGAGTTTCATCGCATCCAGCGCGGACTTCTTCGCAATGTGCGAAATATCTACCATAATGCCCAGGCGGTTCATCTCCGCGATCACCTTCTTGCCGAACTCGCTCACGCCGTTGTGCTCGGACTGCGGCTCGCCCTGCCGCGGGTTCGCCGAGTCGCAAATGTCGTTATGCCCGTTATGCGCGAGCGTAATGTAGCGCCCGCCACGGTCGTGGAATTCTTTCAGCCGCGCGAGGTCGTTGGCGATGGGCCACCCGTTCTCGATGCCGATGCACGCCACAAGCTTTCCGCTCTTATGGATGCGCAGCACGTCCGCCGCGGTGTAGGCGATTTCAATCTGGTCGGGGTACATCTTCTCCGCCATGCGATGGATCGCATCGAATTTCGTTATCGCTTGTTTGTACGCCGTCTCGTTTCCTTCCGGCGTGCGGTCGCCTTGCCCCACGTACACAATGAAGAAACCGACATCCAGTCCGCCCTCTCGCATCTTAGGAAGCGTCGCTTGCCGCGCGTTCTGCGGATTACCCGGGTCGTCTTCCGCTGTCGCGAACTCGAAAGAAATATCGTCGTGCGTATCCAGCGTCAGCGTTTGATTATGAATCTCACGCGCGTACGCGGTGAGCTCTTCGTCGGACATACTGCTAACCTCCCGTTGTGGTGAACAACCGAATTGCGTGCACAATAGCGCGATAACAGCCAGCGCGATAGTCTGTTGACGGATCATGGTAAGCTCCCTCGTATGACTTGAAACGGTTAGTGAATTTCCATTTGCTCGGCGCCCAATTCGAGGCGCAGTGCTTTGATGACCGGATGCTCATCCGCCGCTCCCGTGCCGGGAACGGACGGCTTCAGACCGGATGAAAACGACCGCGTGGTGGACGGCTTGGATTGCGTGGTAGTGTGTGATGTAGCGTGTAATACCGGCTCAATACGGACTTTCCTGCCCGTCACTTTTTGGAACGAATCGGTCAATAATTGCTCGTTTTTCTTGAGCGATGAAAGGTGATAATCGTCCGGGCAGGCGATACGCAGAGCGCCGTCGTTGACGTCGAGGATGGTGCTGACTTCGAGCGCGCTGCCGACGGAAATGCGCGAGCGCTGGACTTCCGATACCCACAACTGCCAACTCGCATAGGCTTCTTCGGCGGAGACGATGTGCATTGTCTCGGTTTTCGGCGTCGGAGCCGCCGGGGCGTAAGCCTGCTGGTTCAGTCGTTCCCTCACCATTGCTGGCTGAACGGGCAACGCGCGCAATCCTAATTTCACCGTTTGCTTAAACGCGTCGGGGATCATACCCGGGGGGACAAGCGACGCCGGGCTGAGCATACCCGCGCTGACCGTGCCGATTACTTTGACTTCTTCTCTTGGTACGGGGATCGCGTTGGGAGACCGTGCGGGGAGCGGGGAATTGCTAAGTTTTTTTTTGAGGTCGTCTATCTGCTTGAGCAGTTCGTCGACGCGCACCGCGCCGTGCATCTTAATCATCTGCAACAAGCCCGCCTCTAGCTTGTAGCGCGGCTGTGACGACCAGCGAATGGAGCCTTCCAGCTCCAACACAAGTTTAATCAACCGGAGCAAATCGTTTTCGGAAAAATGCGCCGCTTCCGTCTGGTAACGCTTCCGGTGCGGCTCGGAGGTTTCCACCAGTTGCGTGGACTGCGTCGTCGAGACGACGAGCAAGTTGCGCAAATGCTCGCTAAGCCCGATGAGGAATTCCCGTATATCGTACCCGTTACGGATAATTTCGTCTATGAGGTCAATGCCGCCGCGGACGTCTTTAGCTTTAATCAGTTCGGTCACGCGGAAGTACAGGTCGAGGTCGACAACATTGAGCACTGTCTGTGCGTCTTTAACGCCGATGGTGTTTCCGCAGAACGCGCGCACCTGGTCGAAAATGCTCTGCGCATCGCGCAGGGAGCCGTCGCCCTTCTTCGCGATGATGAGCAGTGCGTCGTCGTCAATCGTGATTTTTTCTTCCTGTGCGATAAACTTCAGGCGGGCGATAATTTCATCAATGGCGATGCGGCGGAAGTCGAAGCGCTGACAGCGAGAGAGAATCGTCGCCGGAACTTTGTGAATCTCCGTCGTCGCGAACATGAACACGACGTGCGCCGGCGGCTCTTCGAGCGTTTTCAGGAGCGCGTTGAACGCCTCCTTTGTCAGCATGTGTACTTCGTCGATAATATAAATTTTATACTTGCCGCGGGAAGGAGTAT
>DASWKY010000057.1:0-5008 GCA_036396395.1 Bacteroidota bacterium
TTGGAAAAATTAGCGTTACAGAGCCGCCTTCAAATTGCCAACCACGCCCGCGACAAAGAGACATTCTAGCATCACACCAGCGACCATCTCCGATGAACGCAACTGCATCCGCACACGATACCGCTTCAATCTAACTTCCAGCTCGATCCCTTTTATGTAAAGAGAAGATTCTCGCCGCACCTCGTCGTCCATAAGGTCTAGCTCCTTTTCCGTCCTCTTGGGCTATTGTTGCTCATTGCGCGTAGTGGTATACTTTGTAACGTGCTAGGGAAGGGTTTTGTGCATTTGGTAATGGGGGGAATTTCTACGAGAGATTGGAATTCACAGGAAGGAGACGACACGACATGAACTGGGACCGAATCGAAGGACAGTGGAAGCAACGAAGAGGGAGAACGATGCTCCAGTGGGGCAAAGTGATGAACGACGAACTCGCCGCCATCGCGGGAAAACACGAACAGCTTGTAGGATTACTTCAAGAGAAATACGGTATTGCTAAGGATGAAGCCAAGCGGCAGCTTCATGAGTTAAAAAAAAACGTAGGGGATTTAAAAAAATCCAACGCTAAACTCGTGAAACGTTTAAAGCCCCCCGGTAAACTAAAGAAGCGGAACAGAAAACCAGCTTCTCTAAAGCGGGTCTCAACAACGTCATTGAAGAAGAAAAGAAGAAACAATTAAACAACGAAGAGGGCACGATTGTGCTTGCGGCATTACAATTATTCATGCATTAACTACAGAAAGGTTTTATGAAAACTCTAACTAAAAATCCAACAACCGTATTAAGCCGATGGACACGTTTCGTCAGTGTTTCGCGAAAAGCGGGGCTGGCGGCTATACTTCCCATACTGCTCATTATTGCGGGCTGTGCCGATGATGCAACGACAGGTTCAACACCAATAGTCATACCACTACAGACAACAGTGCACGCAGCAGTCAACCTTCGGTCAACAGAGGGTTTTGTCATTCTTGCGGGTTCGCTGGTCTCAAACATTCCGACCTCTGCCATTACAGGAGATGTTGGATTAAGCCCGGCGGCACGGTCATTCATCACCGGGTTTGGTCTGACAGAAGTAACCGGGTCGATCTACGCTGCCGACGATGTTTCTCCTGACGGTGTTCCCGCTATGTTAACAGTTGCGAAAGGTGATTTGACGACGGCGTATAATGATGCTGCTGGACGGACATCAACAGATCTGGTACTTCTTGCCGGAAATCTTGGCGGGCTGACATTGACTCCCGGTCTTTATAAATCCACCGGATCGCTTGAAATATCGTCGGGAGACCTTACGTTCAATGCTCAAGGAAACGCTAACGCCGTTTTTATCATACAGGTTGCGTCCACGCTTATCACAACATCGGGCCGACAGATTATCTTAAGCGGCGGAGCGAAAGCTTCAAATATTTTTTGGCAGGTTGGAACATCAGCAACCCTTGGAACGACCTCGGTCTTCAAAGGGACCATCATGGCTGATCAATCCATCTCGCTGAATACCGGTGCTACGGTTGACGGCAGATTATTAGCGCGCATCGCCGGAATAACATTAGCAGGCAATACTCTTGTAAGACCCACGCCGTAAAAAATGTTTTTATAAAAACGAAACGAGTTGTAGTTCATTCTCACAAACGAGATGGAGGTTTCATGAAGACTTACACAATTCGCACTCATAACCGACGGATGCTCTTCATCGGTGCAATCCTTACGATTGCTTTGATGATGCCCGTCGCCGTCATGTCTCAATCAACAGCGGTGAACCTTGGAACAGCAGGCAATTTCGTGGTTCTAGCACAAACAGGAATCTCAACCACGGGAGTCACCTCGATTACGGGAGATATCGGAGTTAGTCCAGCCGCTGCGACATTCATTACCGGATTTGGGCTTATCATGGATGCATCCGGGACATTTGCAACATCGTCGTTAATCACAGGAAAGGTGTATGCCGCCGACTATGCACCTCCTACTCCCTCTAACATGACAACGGCTATCAGCGACATGCAAACCGCTTACACCGATGCCGCTGGACGGGTATTGCCTGATTCTACTGAGTTGGGAGCGGGAGATATTACCGGAAAGACCATCACACGTGGTCTTTATAAATGGGGAACGGGAGTGCTGATTTCTGCCGGCGGTGTCACTCTTTCTGGTAGTTCAACTGATGTTTGGATTTTCCAGATTGCGCAGGACCTCACCGTTGCCAATGGGGCAATGGTTACCCTCAGCGGTGGCGCTCTAGCTTCCAACATCTTCTGGCAGGTTGCCGGCCAGGTTACACTCGGTACAACTGCCGACATGAAAGGTATTATCTTGTGTCAAACTCAGATTGCGATGAGCACAGGCGCTACGCTGAACGGCAGAGCGCTTGCTCAGTCCGCAGTTACACTCGACGCCAATACCATCACTCAGTCGTCGTCGGTGACTGCTGTCGAGAATGGTTCAACCCCTCAAGGATTCTCACTTTCGCAGAACTATCCGAATCCGTTCAATCCATCTACGAAGATTCAATACAGCCTTGATAAGGCGGGCATGGTTTCCCTGAAGGTCTACACGATGCTCGGTCTTGAGGTTGCCACGCTCGTCAATAGCCATCAAGAAGCAGGCAGTTATACGGTGCCGTTCAATAGCAACACGAAGGCATTCAATCTTTCGAGCGGTGTGTATTTCTATCGCTTGCAAGCCGGGTCCTTTGTTGCGTTGAAGAAATTGACGCTCTTGAAGTAGGTCTTCACGGAGCGGACATGCCGCACAATCTTGGTAATAAGAAACATGTTCGGGGAAGCTCGGACCTTCAAGGAACGGAAAAAAGACAGGCAACTTCTTTGATGTTGTCTGTCTTTAAGAGAAATAATTGACCGAAAGAACTACAAGCTGGTACATCTTGGTCGGCGTCGGAGAATGGAAAGCGGAGAAGTGGTGTAATGTCATCAGTAGGTGATAGGTTTTTTCTCAGCATCTAAAAGTAGTTCGTTCAATATAACGAAAGAAACAATAATGCAAATACTCGAAATCATTGCGACAGTTCTGGTTATTGCATGGCTCCTTGGGGTCGTCACGTCCTACACAGTCAGCGGTTTCATTCACGTTCTGTTAGTGATTGCAATCATTGCGATCTTGCTGAGAGTTATCCATGGACGAAAAGCCTATTCAGCCAAAGCGTGAGCCAAGAACGATAAAGCACGGCGCAACATGTGCTCACAATAAGTATAACTCAACTATTAAGGAGGTCTCACATGAAACGTTTTTGTTTTACGGCTATAGCAGTTTGCCTGTTGTTTGGCGCACAGGAAGCCATCGCTCAGCAACGTGAATATGGGTTTGGCAATAATTTTGGTCTCGGCCTGATCATTGGCGAACCGACGGGTGTGAGCGCGAAGCTCTGGACATCGAGTTCGACGGCATTCGATTTTGGTCTCGGTTGGTCGATGGGAGGAGACCGAATAGGCAGATACGACGGTTTCTATGAGGGAGGAAGCCGAGTTCACTTCCACATGGATTACCTCTGGCATTCGTTTGAAGCGATTCGCTCGACGGAACGATTCCCGCTTTATTACGGAATCGGCGGGCGTCTTAACAGCGGAGCCGGCTATCGTAGTTCGGCGGCTGTGCGCGGCGTGTTCGGTATTGCATGGTTGCCGGGTGAAACGCCGATTGACGTATTCTTAGAGATTGTTCCATCGTTACAGCTCTCGCCATCATCGGGCTTTGGCATGGACGCAGGTATCGGGGCAAGATATTTCTTTTAATAAGCTGGTTCAAGGAGAATAAGATGAAACGATTACTCATCGGCATACTGAGCATGACAACCATTGTTTTTTTGAGTGCATGTTCCGATGAAGCGGACCCTCAGTTCCGCATTCGGAACGAACGGCTCGACAAAGCCAACCTTCAGATACAAACGTCCGGAGGCAATACCATTAACTTAAACGACGTTCAACCTGGCCAAACAACAACCTACCAATCGGCTGCCGAAGGGGACATTGTCGCCACGGCTGTTATTCAGAATGAGTCGGTATCACCCACCGTGACATTCTTTGGCAGGAAGGATACGCACTCTACCGTTGTAGTGCAAACGGGGAATCCACCGTCTCTACGCATCGAGCAACAATAAAAAAGATATGAGGGAAGTGCTGAAGTGGGTGGGGTGATGGAGTGGTGGATGCAAGTAAACGACATATTGATCTAATTTTTACCGCTCCCTAATACTCCGTATCTCGATGATCGGCCCGACCATCCGGAAGCTTGCCATGTCTTTCCGGACTGTCGCTTCGACAAACACCGATAGTCCCTCTTTGCGAAATTCTTCCGGCAGGTTCAACGGTTCGTAGGTGATGTTCTGCTCATCTGAAATTGCGGTGATTGCCCAAAACCCGCCCTCGATTGTCATATAGACGACCGTGCCGTTGATCTCAACAACTTCTCCGCTCGTTGGCTCTTGAGCGTCGGTTAAACAGCCGGCGAGCATGACGGCACACAGAACCATCACTGAAAAAATAATGCGTTTCATCATAACCTCGTACGAAAGAATAGAGACTTCTGAAAAAGCCTCAGCACAATGTCATTCCGAGTTCGCCGCGGCGAACTCGGAATCTCACCGTTAACTTTGATGTGAAAAACGAGATTCCTCATCGCTACGCTCTTCGGAATGACAGCTTAATTCCCTTTTCCAGAAGTTTCGAATACTTACCGTGGATATCCCTTACTGCTTTCTTTGCGTCTCAATACTGACGACAAGATTTCCTTGCACGACCGGCATGCCGATGGGAGAGAGTCTCGGCTCCCACACCATAAGTTGCTTGACGGTATACGGGTCGATGGAAAAGACGTTGAATGATTCCTTCCACACGCCGTCCAGATACAAGGTAAAATCCTGTTCCTCATCGCGCACGCGGGCGTCCCACGTCGAGGCGACTTCAGGGAGTAGGTGCCGCAACGCGCGATCCATATCCGGTTCGCCTATTTTTTCAAAATCCGCCGCGGTCAAAACATACTTCGCGCGCCGTTGGATGAACGGGCG
>DASWKY010000058.1:0-3234 GCA_036396395.1 Bacteroidota bacterium
AGAACAAAAATAACTCCTGGAAGAAATTGCTTCATTGTCACCACCTCTTATGTAATTGTTGACGAATCTTGCATTCGTCTCAGATTGAAACGAACGGAGTTTGAGGAATACTGAAGTACTCGTTTGCTCAAAAAGATCGCGCGTGGGCCGCATCCTATCGTGAGATAAGCAGGCTCGGTATGGAGGCTCGAGGTGAGCATTTCTCCTGAAATCAGAAGGAACGTTGAGTGATTGAACAAGGGAAGAGTGTGCCGATTCGGAAAAAATGTAAATGCATCTGTCACTCCGTTGTAATCACAGACCGTTGTCAATGTTGCAAGAACAATTGTACTCCACCCACCGCGTATGTCGCGGTGTGGTGGAGTACGTCTGCAAGTATTAGAGTGGTGGATCTGCCGGTGTGTTGGGATTCGACAACCGCTCAGCATCTGGATACGGGAACCAGTTGCGGGTCCGACTCGGTGACGGATCGTTCGGGCCTGCCTTGCCGAAGCGCCGCGTATCGCCCCACCGCAATCCGGATATGAAAAATTCATAGTACCGCTGGTTGTAGATTTCATCGAGCACAGCGGCTTGTGTTGGGAGGTCAACCGCGGTTTTCCCGGGAAGTCCGGCACCGATGCCCGCCGCGTCCGTTGTCTTAGTCCGAACGATGTTAATGTGCATAATTGCAGTCGGCAGATCATTTTGGCGAGCGGCAATCTCTGCCAAAATCAGCGTCATCTCGCCGGGAACGTACACAAAATATCTCGACGCATCCGTCCTGTACTGGGCGAACTCATCAACAGGTTTACCGAGGAATGAAGTTGATGTCCCCGCCGTTACCCAGAAGGCGACGCGTTGATCACCTGCTTCAGCACTCAAACGGAATGTCCGGACCGGCTTGTAATAGAGCAGCTGAATCGCGTTAAGGTAAAAAGGATTCCGTGTTGTTGTACTGTTGAAGAAAAGCGTGGAAATTTTTGTGAGATCCACTGCGTTTGCCGCGGTGCTCGCTTTGGCGTAGTCTCCCTTAAGCAGAGCGTAACGCGCAATCATCGCTTGGATCGTGTTCCTTAAATCGAAACCCGTGCCCAGTATTGTAGTATTGAAATCGGCTGAGGGAGGAGTTGCCGTAATTTCATCTCGGGCCGTTTCGAGCAAAGAAATCACGGTCGCAAGCGCCGCATCGCGATTAACAAAAACAGGCTGTTGCGACGTCGTGACGTCGACCGGTATCGATTCGAATGCTTCAATGAGCTCGCCGAGGGACATTGCTTTCATCAATCGCGCGAGTGCAAGAATGCCTGTTCGAGTCCCGACGTCGGCAATGGCAACCTTCGGTGTGTTATTGATAAGGTCCTCGGCAGATTTTACAACCCGATAGTGACCTGACCAAAAATTGTTGAGTGTGCCATTAAATGGTTGCACGTCCGTACGACCGGTTTCCAGTTCGCGCAGCCCAAGCACCGACGCAGGCATTGTCGCAAACTGAATTCCACAGAAGCCGGAAGCTTCGATTGTTTCATTGATGGTCTCGCCATATTGTCCTTGGATACCAACAGCAATTGCTCGTATGCCTGCGGCGGTGGAAAGGACGTCAGTGTCAGCGGGGGCGTTGGGAGTTACCTGATCAAGGGAACAACCTGCCCATAGTCCGAAGCCGACACCCGTTAGCAAAAGAAATAAAATCGTTGCTTTCATAATGTCATCCTATTGGAATTAGTTTCAAAGATTGGCAGTTAGACTGAACAAGTACGTTCGTGGCAACGGTATTGTTGACCAGTCGAACCCACGTACCAGCGTGCTTTGGGAGGCGACATTCACCTCCGGGTCGTATCCGCTGTAATCATCGATGGAAAAGAGGTTGCGCCCGGTTGCGCGCAGCTCAATAGAGCGTAGACCGAGGCCCTTGATAAACTCGCCATCGAATACGTACGCAACAGAAAGCTCGCGCAATTTGAGGAACGATCCGTCTTCAATGTACTCTTCAAAAATGGTACGACGCGCATTGAAGTAACCCGGCGCTACCGCTCCGCTTAATTCACGTTCGTATTCTTTTCCATTACCAAATGCCGGCGTTTCGAGAATCCGTCGCGTAAAGTTGAACACATCCTGACCAAACATACCGTCGAACTGAATATGCAAACTTAATTTTTCGAATAACTGCAGGTCGTTGGAGAACGAGAGGATGAGCTTTGGGTTCGGATCCCCAATTTTGGAAGCTACCGCATTACGAATAGGACGCCCGAGACTATCGGCTGCACGTGAGCCGTCAGGATTAAGCAAGTAGGTCGGTCCGTAGAAGAAACCCAGCGGTTCGCCTTCGGCAACGCGGGAAATGCCAAAGCTGTTGGCAACTGCAAAGGCTGGTCCGCTCAGTTTCGTAACCTTATTTCTGTTGCTGGAAACGATAATTGAACTCAGCCATGTGACATTTTCTTCATTCAGAACAACGCCCTTGACTGTGAGCTCAACACCCTTGTTTGTCAACTCGCCCACGTTGTCCAGAATTCCTGAGTATCCTGTTGATGGGGCGAGTGTTCTCAGTAGCAACAAATCCTTTACCGTCTTGTCATAATAACTGAGCTCGAAACTCAAACGGTCATCGAACAACCCAAAGTCTGTTCCGATTTCAATTTCGGTCATCCGTTCCGGTTTCAGACTCTGGTTTCCAAGAAGTGTTGAATTCGCAAGGCCGGGCCTTCCACTCTGGGTTTGTAGAAAGTAGACGGAGTAACGGTCGTAGGTGCCTGCAGGTTGTCCGCCCGATGCGCCCCATGCACCACGGATTTTAAACCTATTAACGACACTACCGATGCTTTCCTTCCACCATTCTTCATTCGAAAGTACATACGAGAGGCTCGCTTTGGGGAACGTTTGGAAGCGTTCATTTTCTCCAAATGTGGAGGCGCCGTCAATACGCAAACCACCGGTCAGGAAGAGCTTATCCTGGAAACCGATCGTTTCCTGAATGAAATATCCATAAATAACTCTCTTCTCACGGAATTCACCCGCAGTGGCAGTTGCTCCGGAGCTCAACAACGTCGCAACGGGAATAAGATCACGAACCGATGCCGAGACTGTCGTTCCATCAAAATATTGATGACTGAAACCCGCCGTGGTTGTGAACCCCAAATCAGGAATTGTAAAGATGTGGCTTAGTGTTACGTCGTTGTTCAAAAGTTGCACATCTTGAATTGCCTGCTGCGAGAATCCCGTGACATATCCTGCAGATGAGCCAATCGGAATCTG